>NZ_CAUVXG010000029.1:0-795 GCF_963555885.1 Protofrankia sp. Cr2 | reverse complement strand
GTGCCCTCGGGCCGCCAGCCTTCCAGTTGAGTTGATCCGGGGGGGTCAGATTCGTAGTTCCTGTCCCGACTTTCCGCTGAACCCGACCTGACGGTCGCCAGTTCGCCGAACTGTTCGTTCCGTTCTGATCCAGCTGGGTCAGGAATTCCTTCGCGTGGGCCGTGTCCGCGCGACCTGCTTTCTTCCGCGACAACGTTCGTGGCGGATCGCACCCGTTCGGTGCGCATTCCCGGAGCCCAGCCGGCGGCACCGAGCATGCCGGCTCTCCTCATGCCGGAATCTTCCGGTCGGGAACCCCGGTGATGGGTTCGGGTGCCCTGAAGAGAAGCCAGTGGTCAGGATGGGAACGCGACAACAGCCGACTTGCCGGACCGGGAAATCCCGGTTACGGCATCTGACGTACCCAGTGGACGGTCGCCGCGTCGGCCGCCGTCCCGAACCGGGGGGAGACCAGCGGATGAGCATGCCTGACGAGCGCATTTTCGACGCGCAGCTGGCAGACCTGGTGCCGTGGCCGCGAGCGTCCTCGACGGTGGTTTCGACCATGCGCACCCCATCTGTCGTCGGCTATCGGCCGGACGAGCAGGTACTGGTGTCGGTGGTAGTGCCGACCCGGAACGAGGCCGCGAATGTCGAGCCGCTTCTTCGCCGGCTTGATGCCGCGCTGGCCGATCTGCCCAGCGAGGTCATCTTCGTCGACGATTCGGACGACGCCACGCCGGAGATCATAAAAGCGCTCCGTGGTTCAGTGCGGATGCGGATCCGTGTCCACCACCGGCCTGCGCCCTATCGGGT
>NZ_CAUVXG010000028.1:62887-68244 GCF_963555885.1 Protofrankia sp. Cr2 | reverse complement strand
GGAAGGCGGGATGCGGGACCGGGGACTTGATTACCGGCGACCTTCTTTCTACGCTTCGCGATAATTGTCGGGATCGGATCGGTCCGAGCGGGTGGCCAGGGAGATCGGGTTTTCTGTGACAACACGCGGCGGCTGGATGGACGCCACTTCGCTGATTGAGACCGAAGTGCGTGAACTGGTCCGGCGTCGATCCCTGGACCCGGTTCACGAACCCGCCCGGATCCGCCAGCTCGTCGAGGACGTCCTCGGCGAATACGAGGAACGGACGCTCACCAGCGACCTCCCCGCGATTGTCGACCGGGCCACCACCGCGCGGCTTGTCCACGACGCGGTCGCCGGCTTCGGACCGCTGCAACGCCATCTGGACGACCCGAGCGTCGAAGAAATCTGGATCAACGAACCTGGGCGCGTTTTCGTCGCGCGGAACGGGCGCAGCGAGCTGACCACGACGATCCTGAGTGCCGATCAGGTACAGGACCTGGTCGAACGGATGCTGAAGAGTTCCGGGCGTCGGGTGGATCTGTCCACTCCGTTCGTGGACGCCATGTTGCCGGACGGGTCGCGCCTGCACGTGGTCATCCCCGACGTCACCCGCGTCCACTGGTCGGTCAACATCCGCAAGTTCGTCGTGTCCGCCGCCAGTATGGACGAACTGGTCGACCTGTCGACGATCACATCGTCGGCGGCGGCCTTCCTGGAGGCTGCCGTCGCCTCCGGACTGAACATCATCGTGGCTGGCGGAACGCAGGCGGGGAAGACGACCATGCTCAACTGCCTCGGCTCGGCGGTCCCCGGTCGGGAACGGGTCATCACCTGCGAGGAGGTCTTCGAGCTCAGGCTGCGGGCCCCGGACTGGGTCGCCATGCAGACCCGCCAGGCCAACCTGGAGGGCACCGGCGAGATCCGACTCCGGCGTCTGATCAAGGAAGCCCTCCGGATGCGTCCCGACCGGATCATTGTCGGCGAGGTCCGGCAGGAAGAGGCCCTCGACCTGCTGATCGCTCTCAACTCGGGCCTGCCCGGGATGTGCAGCCTGCATGCGAACTCGGCCCGCGAGGCGGTCACCAAACTGTGCACCCTGCCGCTGCTCGCCGGGGAGAACGTCAGCCACGCCTTTGTGGTGCCGACGGTTGCCGCCAGCGTCGACCTTGTCGTGCATCTCACGAAGGACGCGCATGGGCGGCGTCGGGTGACCGAGATCGTCTCATTGTCGGGACGCACGGAGGGGGACGTGATCGAAACCGCGCAGATATACCGGTCACGTGGGGACACCCTGGTTCGCGCTGACGGATACCCGCCACATGCCGACCGGTTCGCCCGAGCCGGCTACGACCTGCCAGCCCTGCTCGCCTCGACCGATCGTGACCGGCGGGACCGGATGGCTGAGACGGAGCGCGCCCAGCTCTCCGACCGATCGTGGGCCGAGATCGCGGTGGAGCGCTGATGGGCATCTTCATCGGCCTGCTCTTCGGCCTCGGTCTCCTGCTCATCGTCGCCAGCGGGCGTCCCCGCGCCGCGCGCGATCCCGCGTCCGCGAAGTGGCGCGGACGGACCCGCGAGATGCTTGCTCAGGCGGGGATCCCAGGAGTCAGTCCCGACCAGCTCCTCGCGATCAGCATCGGGGTCGGGCTGCTGGTCGGCCTGATCGTGCTGGCGTTCACCGCCACCTGGTCGCTCGCCGGAGCGTTCTTCATTTTCGCAGCCCTACTGCCGCGTGCGATGGTGATGCGTCGCCGCCGGGCGCGCATGCACGACCTTCGGGAGCTGTGGCCGGATGTCGTCGACAATCTGGCCAGCGCGGTGCGGGCGGGAATGCCCCTGTCCGAGGGGCTCGCATCGGTGGGACTACGGGGCCCGCTGCCGCTTCGGCCGGCCTTCACCCGTTTCGGCGAGGACTACCGGGCGACCGGCTCCTTCGCGGCGAGCCTTGACCGGCTTTCTGATGATCTCGCCGATCCGATCGCCGACCGGATCATCGAGTCGTTACGCACCGCCCGGGAGGTCGGCGGGACCGACCTCGGCCGGCTGTTGCGGACGCTGTCGGCGTTCCTGCGCGAGGACGCTCGGACCCGCGCGGAGCTTGAAACCCGACAGAGCTGGACGATCAATGCTGCGCGGCTCGCGCTCGCGGCGCCGTGGGTTGTCCTGCTGCTGCTGGCGACCCGGGGGGAGACGGTACGCGCCTACGACAGCCCCACCGGCGTTGTCGTACTCGCGGTCGGTGGTGGGGTGTCGGTGGTGGCGTACCTGCTCATGAAGCAGATCGGCAGGCTCCCCGAGGAAGGTCGGGTGCTGCGTCCATGAGTCTGGTCGCGACCGGTGCGTTGATCGGCCTGCTGGCTGGTGTCGGCCTGGCCCTGATCGTCCTGCGGTCGCCGGTGGTCCGGCGGATCCGGCTCGCCGACCGGATCGACCCGTACCTGCGGGACACCCCGGCGCAGTCCCGGTTGCTTGCCGACCGGGCCCGGCCGGTGGCTTCGCGTAGTGGCCTGGAGGAGCTGGTCCGACCCTTCGTCGCCGATGCGGCTCGGCGACTCGACCGTTTCCTAGGTGGGCGTGCCGCCCTGCAGCGCCGTCTGACCCAGGCCGGCGGGCGGACGTCCATCGAGGATTTCCGGGTTCAGCAGGTGGTCTGGTCGGCGGCCGGGGCGCTGTTCGGGGCCTCCCTGCTGGCTCTACGTGCGCTGCTGGGCATCGGGCCCCCGCCGATCGTCAACGTCGCCCTGGTCGTCGCAGGTGTCGCCGGCGGGGTCGTCGCCCGGGACTGGTGGCTGACCCGGGCGATACGAGAACGCGAGGAACGCATACTCATCGAGTTCCCGACGGTGGCTGAGTTGCTCGCGTTGGCGGTCACCGCAGGTGAAAGCCCAGTCGGTGCGTTGGAACGGGTGAGCCGGTTGTCCCATGGGGAGTTGGGCCGCGAACTGCGGTTGGCTCTTGCGGATACGCGTGCCGGCGCCACCCTTGTCCAAGCGCTGGAGGGTATGGCCGTCCGCACGACGGTCGCCTCGCTGCGTCGGTTCGTCGAGGGCATGGCGGTGGCGATCGAACGCGGTACACCGCTGGCCGAGGTGCTGCGGGCGCAGGCGATCGACGTCCGTGAAGCGGGCAAGCGGCAACTGCTGGAGGCCGGTGGCCGCAAGGAGATCGCGATGATGGTGCCGGTCGTCTTCTTCGTCCTGCCGACCACTGTGATCTTTGCTTTCTATCCAGCGGTCGTGAGTCTGACGTTCAACGCACAATGATCATACTGCGATGTGAGGGAGTTGGCGACTGTGCGGGTATTCGCAGCACTGTTGGGCCGATGGATTCCGGCATGGACGGCGGCCTTTCACGGTGGGCCGGATACCCGGAACGATCGGAATAACCCGGATACCGGGAATAGTCGGGATGGCCGGAGGCGCGGGGATCGCGGTGACGTGCCCGGCTGGGTGATGGTCACGGTGATGACGGCCGCACTGGTCGTCGCCTTGATGGCGGTTGCCGTGCCCCAGCTTCGGGATGTCTTCACCAACGCGATCGACTCCGTGACCGGCGGCGGCGGCTGACCGTCCGGTGCTGGCGCGCCTGGTTGGCGACCGGGGTTCGGCGGTCGTCGAGTTCGTGTTGGTCGGAATGCTGTTGTTACTGTTGTTTCTCGGCGTTATCCAGGTCGGTCTCGTCCTGCACGTCCGTAACACCCTTGCCGCGGACGCGGCTGAGGGCGCACGGCACGCGGCAAACCTGAACGTCACCGACGACGCGGGTGGTCCGTACGCCGAGCGGCTGATCGCCTCGTCCGTTCCCGGGCGGGCCGATGCGCGTTGCACGAGTAACGCGGTGACCGACCCATCCGGGGTTCCATTGGTTGAGGTGCGGTGCGAAGTCACGGTGCCGTTGACCTTTGTGCCGTTCGGAGCGAGCTCGACGATCAGAGTGGTCGGGCACGCGGTCAAGGAGACGCCGTGAGCGTGCGGGACCTGGCACCGCTCATACGGCCGGCACCGCTCATACGGCCGGCACAGCGTGTCCGGCCGGCGCCGGGCCGCGGCGGGCTGCGGCCGCACCGCCGTGACGACAGCGGGACCGCGCTGATCGAGTTCGTCGGGCTGTCGGTCCTGCTGCTGATCCCGTTTGTCTACTTCTTCCTCAGCGTGTTCGCGGTCCAGCGGTCGGCGTTCGCGGTCACCCAGGCTGCCCGGGCAGCCGGGCGGGCTTACGCGACTGCGGACAGTGAGGACCAAGCCGTCGAGCGCGCGCGGGTGGCAGCTCGACTGGCCTTCGCCGACCAGGGTCTCGACGGCGCACCCGAGGTGCGTTTCGCTCCGGAGGGCACGGACTGCGGTGCAGGAGATCCAGGCGACGGGGGCGCGTCGCTGGCTCCCGGCTCCCGGTTCGTCGTGTGCGTCCGTTCGGTCGCCGCGTTGCCCGGTGCGGCACAGCTGTTCACCGGGTTGGCTGATATCACGGTCAACGGAAAGTTCATCGTGGTCGTGGACGCCTACCGGCGTGACCGGACAGCAACCACCGCGCCGTAAGGGATCCCGCCGATGTTCGCGCCCCTGTTGCCGGCCGCTCTGTGCGAACGATGTGAATCTGGTGTTGTGGGAGGAGCATCAGATTCACATCGTTAGGAGCGCCTGGCAGTAGGGGTGTAGATCAAGGAGCCGTCCGCATACATCCGCCGAGCGTTGTGACCCTGGGGTGATCGTGCGTGGATGTCCGTCGTCCGTGCTCGTCCGCCGCCGTGGCTGTTCGTTTGGCTGTCGTCCGTCCCGGGTTCCCCGGGCGCATACTGAGCCATGGGAGTTGACCGACTGGCTCTGATCGTGGCGGATCCTACGGTCGGGCATGGGCAGGCGTGTATCCGGGGTAGCAGGGTGCCGGTGAGCGTGCTGCTCGACTGTCTGGCGGATGGCATGTCGGTCAGCGAGATCGTGGCCGAGTATCCGTCTGTCGACGAGTCGGGTGTGCGAGCGGCTGCGGCCTACGGGGCACGGTTGGCTCGGGAGGAGCTGGTTCCGTTGAGCATCGCTCCGTGAAGGTCAAGCTCGACGAGGGGCTCCCGGTCTCGTTGGCCGGCAGGCTTGCCGCGCTCGGGGTCGAGGCTGACACGGTGTTCGACGAGAAGCTCACTGGTTGTGCCGATCCGGAGGTCCTTGCCGCCGCGGATCGTGAGGCTCGCATCGTTTTCACGTTGGGCCGTGGGTGCGGCAACATTCAGTCGTACCCACCTGGATCCCATGGCGGGATCGTCGTGTTCCGGCTCGACGAACAGTCGGCGCGTTCGGCTGTGGCCGCGGTGGAGAACCTGGTGACGCATCACGATCTGGCCGATCTCGTCGGGACGGTGACGGTGGTTCACCGAGGGTTGCTCC
>NZ_CAUVXG010000028.1:57885-62172 GCF_963555885.1 Protofrankia sp. Cr2 | reverse complement strand
TGACAGCGTGGTTGCTACAAAGCGATCAGAACATTGCCTTGCTGCGCTGGTCGGACTCTGCCGTCCGTGCTCGTCCGTCGGCTCGGCTTTCAGTTTGGCTGCCACCTCAGGGAATCAGTGGCAGCTGCCGGATGCGGATGAGGCGGTCGGTCAGCACGACCATGCTTCCGGATTGGAGGGCGTCGGCGAGTTGGTCGAGGTTGACGAGCAGGAGACGTAGCTGTTCCGCCGGGCGTCGTCCGCCCTCGCGGCGGAAGAGGATGACGGACGGGCTGCCTGCCCCTGACTGCGCGAGGATGCCGCCGAAGTCGGTGTCCGCAGATACGGGCGTCCGGTCGTCTGGCCTGGCGCAGACCCTCGGCGAGGCTGTCGGACAGGTTGTTGTCGAGGAGGAACCGCACGTCGAGGTCAGGCGGGGATGACGAGGGGGAGCTGGCGTTCGAGTACCGCCTCGGCGGCAAACCGGAGGGCTTCGCGCACGTCTTCCCGGTTGAGGTCGGGCAGCTCTGTGGTGACCTCGTCGATGGTCATGCCATCCGCGATCATGCCGACGACGGTGGCAACCGGTATGCGGAGCCCACGTACGCATGGAACACCGCCCATCTGCGCGGGGTTCACGGTGATCCGAGTGAAGTGCACGGCGCCTCCTCTGTCACCTCCAGGATATGGCGATCACGTGCGGCAGTCTGTTGGCTCGGCGGGAGCTGCCTCGGGTAGCTCTGCTGTTCGGTCACGTCATGTGTAGCCGATGCTCGACCTTCTGCTACAAGACGATCAAAAGCCCGCGCCCTTGGCGGGCTGCGGGGCTCTGATGTGCTGCGATGCGAGTGCGCTTGGACGGACTCGAACCCCCAATCTTCTGATCCATACAGGGTGTTGCATGAATTGATTGGCGGGTGGGGGTCTGTATGGGGTCGATGCCGAGACACAGCAGATGCGACGAAGGCGGAGCGACGTCGGTGTGGTTATTCAACGTGGTCGGTGACCTTGACGGCAGTCAGACTTACAGCGCCCGGCAAACGGCGATATGTCACCAGCGTTTCTATGGTACCCCGTACTACCTGGCAAGGCGCAAGGGCTTGAAATATGCCCGAACGTGTCTTCCATTCTGGGTAACGGTCCTGCCACGCTTTGAATTAGGCGCCCGGGGTTGGGTATGAGGAACGCACTCCCCGGCTCCGGGCGCCCGCCAGGTTGGTGATGATTCATAGCGTCTGGAGGGGTCATGTGCAGGGAATGCAGATGTACGGGAAGCCGGGTGGTGAGACCACGCCCGCCATGGCCGCGGGTGGGCGGGTTGGACACGAAAGGACCAAGGGCTTTCCCGCCGGTTGTCAGCTGGCCGGTGCAGGTGGCGGCAGAGCTCGAGGCCATGTTCGGTGGCGAGCTGGAGGTACGGGAGGCGCCAGCGGATGAGGCGGGGACGGTATTGACTTCCCCGCTGCGGTACCGGTTGGAGCTGGCGATCGGGGCGGCGGAGGTTCAGGGGCGGACAGCGTGCGCGACGTTGGCGGCGGTGGCTGGCCAGTTGTCCGGGGTGGAACCGGGGGAAGTCGCGGGGATCGTGGAGTGGGTTGATGCGGTGACTGAGGAGTTGGGACGCCTGACAGCGACGATGGCGCGACTCGTGAGGCGGCGGCCGTGACGGGGGTAACGGTTCCGGAGACCGGTACAGCGACGACAGTAACGGACGACTTTACCGAGTCGGCTGAGGCTTGCGGGTCGAGACGGTTAGAGAACGAGAAAAATACCATCGGGTGTGAGCTGCGGATGCACCCGTTGGCACGGGTCCGGGCGGCCCGGGGGTGGTCGTACCAGCAGTTGGCGCGGGTGATTGCCCGGCAGGCCCGGCAGATGGGGGTGCCGAATATGGCGGCAGAACGACAGAAGCCGTGGCGCTGGGAGCACAAGGGGGTGGTGCCGGACCAGTTATCGCAGCGGGCATTAGCCACACTGCTGGGGGTGCCGACGGAGGTGATGGTGGCGCATCCGTGGCCGGCGTGGTTGCCGGTGGACGATGATCCGGCGGTGCTGCGGACAATGGATGTGTCGTTATTGCGGAAGAGGCTCCGGTTGGCGGTCCGGGCGTTGGAGGAGGTTGAGGCCATGGGGGTGGAGGCGGCGGCCCGGATTGTGGGGCCGGTGCTGGTGGCGCTTACGGGCGGGGAGGGCACGGTGGAGCTGGAAGGCGAAACGGGATGATGGGCGTGAACGGTCCCCGTTTCGGTCTTACGGCCGTACCCCGATGTAGTCGGCGAGTTCGGCGAGGCCGACGTTTTTGGCACGGCGGATGCTGGTGGCGTCGAGGAGGTCGCGGACGACGTGGCGGGCGAGACGTTGGTTTTTGAGCCACTCGGGAGCGGCGTCGCGGACGGTTTGCAGGGTCTTGACGGAGGTTTCGTAGTTGCGGGTAGCCACGGAGGCTTCGGCTACGGTGAGGAGGTGGCGCATTCGGGTGACGAGCTGGATGTGATCGCTGGTGGGGATTTGGCGGGCAAGGTGGAGGGCGTGGTCGGCGTCGCCGGTGGTCATGGCGTTTTCGACTTCGATGGCGGCGACGGTGGTGGGGCCGAAGGAGGACCAGTGCTGGTCGTAGTCAAAGCGGTCGTGGGCGAGCCGTGCGGCGGCGGACCGGGCGAGGGTGAGGAGATCCCGGGAGGCTGCGGGCCGGTTGTTGCGGGCAGCGGCGGCTGAGGCTTCTACGAGGAGGCGGCCCCAGATGGCGATGTGGGCGGGGCTGGATCGGCTGATGGAGGGCTCGATGGCTTCCGCAGTACGGACGGTGACGTCTTCGGCGTCGTCGAAGCGGCCTTGGCGGATGAAGATCCAGCCGAGGTGGTAGATACCGGAGGCATGGAGGATGGGGTCACCGGCTTGTTGGGCGGCGGTGATGGCCCGGATGATGGCGTCGTAGGCGAGGTCTTCATGGCGGAACTGGGCGAGGACGGTGCCGGTGGTGAGGTAGGCCCGGGCCAACAGGTGTTGAGCGCCTAGGCCATCTTGGCCCTGGTAGTGGTCGGCGGCGGCCTGGGCGGAGCTGATGAGGGGCGGGAGCTCGGCGAGGGTATCGGTGTAGCGGCAGTGCAGGCCGGTGCGGCTTACGGCGCTGATGGACGCCTTGAGATCATTGAGGGTGGGCAGGTCGTCGATGGAGGACGGGGCGCCGGGAGCGGGAGCGAGGATGCGACGGAGGGCGACAAGGCTCGCGGAATCCCCGTTGGTGTCTGGGTCCAGCTCGGCACCTGGGCCGAAGAGTTCAGAGGTTGTGACGCCGAGGGCGCGGGCCAGGGCGTGAAGGGTGCTGACACGGGCGCTGGTCCGCTGGCCTTGCTCGAGTTTGAAAATGGTGGCGACGGAGACACCGGCGGCTTGGGCTAACTCCTCTTGGGTGAGGCTGCGCCGGCGACGGACTTGGGCGAGGCGGTCGCCGAGGGATTGCTCGGCCATCGAGCCCTCCAGGGTGTGCGGTTGGTGACACTGTAGATCGTAGGCTCGCATGTCGTGACTGATGAGATCCGCGAGATCCTGCCCCCGCACACCGGCTCCGCGTTTCTCGCCATGGCGGCGCTGCGTCCGGCGTTACGGGACGAGGCCACGTTCGTCCGGCTCGTTGACGACGTGCAGCGCGCCGAGGGTTACCGGCTGGTCGGCGTGTTCGAGCCGGCTGGTGCTGCGGCGAGAGCGGTGGCGGGATTCCGGGTCGGGCATGCCCTGTCCTTTGGGCGCTACCTGTATGTGGACGACCTTTCGACGCTCGGGGACGCCCGCCGGCGGGGATACGGCGGGCGTCTTCTCGAATGGCTGTTCACCGAGGCTCGACGTCTCGGATGTGATCAGGTGCGGCTGGACTCAGGTGTCGGCCCGACGCGCACGGACGCTCATCGGCTGTACATGAACACAGGTATGGCCATCGCCGCGCACCACTTCACCCACGTTCTCGACGGATAGCCCCGGACGGGGCGAACGGCAGAAGCCGAACCCGCGTTGCAAACGTGGGAAACCTGCGGTGCGGCCGGTGCTGACCAGGGTTCACGCGCTCCGGCCCAGGTCCGCGGCGGTTCGATACCGGCTATATCTCCCCATTCCGACCCGATGGTCACCGGTGCTACCGGCACGCGGCGGGCACGTCGTCCGGTCAAGGGCGCCTCGCCAGGGCAGCACGCTTAGAGCGACCGGCAATAGGGGACGCGGCGTCGCGGGGCTGGGGCACGCACCTCGCCTCGTTGTCGTCGGTCGACACCCAACACCAGGGTGTCTCCCTCCTCCGCCTCGCGATCTACGTGCCCC
>NZ_CAUVXG010000028.1:41156-57827 GCF_963555885.1 Protofrankia sp. Cr2 | reverse complement strand
AGCCTCGTTCCTTGATCCACGCCCCTATTGCCGGGCGCTCTTACTGGCTGGCATGTCCGGAGTTGCCCGCGCACGCGGTGGATGTGGGAGCCGCTTCCGTCTCCTGCGCTTGGCGATGTCCGTCGGCTGGGTTCCGCGGGTCGGTTCCATGCGTTGTCGGAACGGTGGCCCACGGTCTCGTGCTGCGGATGGCAGAGTCTGCGATCATTGTCGGGTACGGGTTGGTCCAAGACCCGGCGGTGGGAACGGGGGATGCACGATGATCGTTTACCACAACCGCCGACACGCCGACGAACGCGGGAGGTTGTGGTGAGAGATCGACATGTGCTGTGACCTGCTGCGATGCGACACCTATAGATCATATAGCCATGATCTTAAGGATCTTCGGATGGAGGTTGTGGTATGATCTTGCATCGTCGCAGGTCAGCGGGTGTACAATTCGGACAGCGGTGCCCGCGATCTACAAATCCGAGTCGGATTGAAACTTGGGGCAAGTGACCTGCTTGGTTGCAGGTGTCTTGTGCCCGCGATCTACAAATCCGAGTCGGATTGAAACTCCCCCGCACGTTCTGCGAGGTGGGCATTGAGGGTGCCCGCGATCTACAAATCCGAGTCGGATTGAAACGTCGAGGACGCTCACGTCCCCTCTTTCGCCGATGTGCCCGCGATCTACAAATCCGAGTCGGATTGAAACTGCTATCGCGAGTACGAAAAGCATTATTTTTCGTGCCCGCGATCTACAAATCCGAGTCGGATTGAAACTTCAATACCGAACTGTTGGAGGTCGCGAGCGGTGCCCGCGATCTACAAATCCGAGTCGGATTGAAACCAGTGTGATGGCATAAGCCGCCATCACACTGTCCGGTGCCCGCGATCTACAAATCCGAGTCGGATTGAAACTCGGGGCGTCTTCTTCCCGGCGTCAGCGGTTTCGTGCCCGCGATCTACAAATCCGAGTCGGATTGAAACGCCGAGGCCCTCATTCCGGCCACCATCGTCACAGTGCCCGCGATCTACAAATCCGAGTCGGATTGAAACCGTAATCGCCGAGGCCCCCGAAACGGACGACCGGTGCCCGCGATCTACAAATCCGAGTCGGATTGAAACCGTTGTAGTGCCCGGGCAATGCCCGGAAGGGTGCCCGCGATCTACAAATCCGAGTCGGATTGAAACGGTTCGCCCACCAGCACGGCGATGCGTGCCTGGTGCCCGCGATCTACAAATCCGAGTCGGATTGAAACACCAGGCACACGAGTTCCTGGTGGTCCAGGATGGTGCCCGCGATCTACAAATCCGAGTCGGATTGAAACATTCTGCCTTGCCATGGGGCGAGACAGACTGCGTGCCCGCGATCTACAAATCCGAGTCGGATTGAAACCTCACGCGACACCCCCTTCCTTTCTCCGTACCAGTGCCCGCGATCTACAAATCCGAGTCGGATTGAAACTATAGCCCCCGGTCAGGGACTTGGCCACAGGTGCCCGCGATCTACAAATCCGAGTCGGATTGAAACATAATCTCGCTCTAGCGGGCGTATACGCCGGATGTGCCCGCGATCTACAAATCCGAGTCGGATTGAAACGTGTTGGAGCGCGAAGCTCAACAACAATCCCATGGTGCCCGCGATCTACAAATCCGAGTCGGATTGAAACTACCCCCCCTCGGCGTTGCCGAGCCGGAGGGTGTGTGCCCGCGATCTACAAATCCGAGTCGGATTGAAACCGTGAGGAGCAAGTCGTCCGTGACCCGGTGGTTGTGCCCGCGATCTACAAATCCGAGTCGGATTGAAACAGGTCTAGCATGTGCAAGAGCCTCATCAGTAGGTGCCCGCGATCTACAAATCCGAGTCGGATTGAAACTAGGCCGGCAGACCCCTATCCTTCTTACGGAGGGTGCCCGCGATCTACAAATCCGAGTCGGATTGAAACCTGTTGCGCCACCGGCCGGCTGGCCGGCGAGTGCCCGCGATCTACAAATCCGAGTCGGATTGAAACGGAGGGGGCAGAAGGGCGGGCGCCCCGCCACCAGTGCCCGCGATCTACAAATCCGAGTCGGATTGAAACTTGCTGGCCATGATGGCCTCCTTCCGAACTTGGACTGTGCCCGCGATCTACAAATCCGAGTCGGATTGAAACGGCGCAAGCGCCGCCCTGGCCCGACGTGCTAGCGTGCCCGCGATCTACAAATCCGAGTCGGATTGAAACGTGGGAACGTGTTGCCCGACCATGATCCCGTGTGCCCGCGATCTACAAATCCGAGTCGGATTGAAACTTCCTGGGGCTTAAGCCATCCGTGCGCCCTGCGGTGCCCGCGATCTACAAATCCGAGTCGGATTGAAACAAGGCGAGGACCAGCAGCACGCGCCGCTTCTTGGGTGCCCGCGATCTACAAATCCGAGTCGGATTGAAACTCGAGGCGCCTGCGCGCCTCGTCCTCATCCGATGGTGCCCGCGATCTACAAATCTGAGTCGGATTGAAACCGCCACCACCCGCCTGGCCGTTCTGGCAGGCACCATGGTGCCCGCGATCTACAAATCCGAGTCGGATTGAAACCGCCTTCTACCGGTACGGCCGGATGGTCGCCCTGTGCCCGCGATCTACAAATCCGAGTCGGATTGAAACCACTCGGGCTCTGCGGCCGAAGCCGCAAGCCGGTGCCCGCGATCTACAAATCCGAGTCGGATTGAAACCTCAAGGAGTCAGTGAGCCACAAGATTTATCACATGTGCCCGCGATCTACAAATCCGAGTCGGATTGAAACAGGGCGCAAGCGCCCTCATGGTCTGGATGTGCTAGTGCCCGCGATCTACAAATCCGAGTCGGATTGAAACCCTTTACTCGAGCCCTCCGTGAACCATGCACGGTGCCCGCGATCTACAAATCCGAGTCGGATTGAAACCAGAACGATCTTCTGGTTGCCAGTCTCGTCGAGGTGCCCGCGATCTACAAATCCGAGTCGGATTGAAACTGGATGTTGCCGGGAAGCAGGGAGAAGTTGATCTTTGTGCCCGCGATCTACAAATCCGAGTCGGATTGAAACAGTCAGCGGCCACCTCCACTTCCGCGGAGCGGGAGTGTGCCCGCGATCTACAAATCCGAGTCGGATTGAAACCTCATGGCCTGAACGCGCGCTGCTACGACGGATGTGCCCGCGATCTACAAATCCGAGTCGGATTGAAACATTGCGATTGCCACCGCAATAGCGATTGCGGTGCCCGCGATCTACAAATCCGAGTCGGATTGAAACTGCGCTGAGCCTCTGAAGAGACACTCAATGTAAGTGGTGCCCGCGATCTACAAATCCGAGTCGGATTGAAACTGTGGCTGCGGACCCGATAGGATCGTGATCGGAGTGTGCCCGCGATCTACAAATCTGAGTCGGATTGAAACAGGCGGTAGGGGGCGGGGCTTAGGGGTGTCGCGGTGCCCGCGATCTACAAATCCGAGTCGGATTGAAACTCCAGACCTCCGCCCGACAGGTTATTTAGTTATGGGGTGCCCGCGATCTACAAATCCGAGTCGGATTGAAACTCAGTGTCGCTCAACGCGAACAAAACAGCGCCAAGTGCCCGCGATCTACGAATCCGAGTCGGATTGAAACCTGTCGCCCGTAAGCGAACCAACGCTACTGAGTTGTGCCCGCGATCTACAAATCCGAGTCGGATTGAAACCCCGAGCATTCTCACCAAACGATTTGCGTTTTGTGCCCGCGATCTACAAATCCGAGTCGGATTGAAACTCTGTGCGCTACGCCTGCAAGGCACTCGATGTGGTGCCCGCGATCTACAAATCCGAGTCGGATTGAAACGCAATAGGCGCTTATAATCTGGCGAGTACCGGTGCCCGCGATCTACAAATCCGAGTCGGATTGAAACGACGCCGTTACGCACGACGGCGCGCAGGTACTGTTGCATCGCGACAACGGGAAAGGTGGCACTGAAGCCGTGCACGAGGGGGAGCTGGAGTTCGGCGACCTCGTAGGGCGGCGGCGGCGGATCGCGGGTCGAGCGTTCCTCCAGGATGAAGGCTCAGGCTTGCGGCCGGAGCCGTATCCGGTCGTTCCTGCTCATGAGGTCGTACTTGTCGCGGAGCGTCAACCGAAGCGCGGCGTCCTCGGGGTCCTGGCTCCACAGAATCTGCCGCATCAGCCGGTCGTCCTTCCCAGCACCCCCACGCCATCACCGTCAAGTCCATGGCAAACGACAGTCGTCGGCCCCCCGCGATGGTTGCCATGACCCGACGCGGGGGAAAATGTATGTTTGAGGCGTTGCGGTCGTGTTCTGGGAACGGTCAGGACCATACGGAGGTGCGCAGGAAGTGGTCGACCGTCCGATCGATCTGCGGAGCGACACGGTCACGCGTCCTACTCCGGGCATGCGGGAGGCGATGGCGCGGGCGGAGGTAGGCGACGACTGCTACGGCGAGGATCCGACGGTCCTGGCGCTGGAGGACCGCGTCGCCGACCTGTTCGGGCACGAAGCCGCCGTTTTCGTACCGAGCGGCACCATGGGGAATCAGATCTGCCTGCGGTTACTGGTACCTCCGGCGGAGGAGCTGCTCTGCGATGCGGACGCACACATCGTGACGTACGAAGGAGGGGGAGCCGCCCAGCACGGCGCGATATCGACCCGGACGATCGTTTCGCCACGGGGCATTCTTCAGCCCGAGGCGGTGGCGCGGCAGCTGCGACCGGAAGGATTCCGGACCGTGGTGACACGAGCCGTGGCCGTCGAGCAGACCGTGAACCGCGGCGGAGGCGCCGTCTACCCACTCGCGGTCCTGGAGTCGCTGCGGGCGCTGACGAGTTCGGTGAACGTTGGTCTGCACTGCGACGGTGCGCGGGTATGGAATGCCATCGTCGCGACCGGCCTGCCGGCCTCGACGTTCGGGCCTCTTTTCGACACCATGTCGATCTGTCTGTCCAAGGGCATGGGCGCGCCGGTCGGATCCCTCGTGCTCTGTTCGACATCCCTCGCGGCCGGGGCGAGGGTCCTGCGCCGACGGCTGGGCGGTGGGATGCGGCAGGCTGGCATACTCGCCGCGGCCGGCCTCTACTCGTTGGACCACCACTTCGAGCGACTGATCGATGATCATCGGCGTGCGTCGCACCTGGCCCGCCGGATCGCGGACGTCGACCCCAGCGTCATCGACGTCGACGAGGTCGAGACGAACATTCTCCACCTCGACCTGTCAGGTACTGACTGGTCCGCGAGCATGTTCACGGCTGCGGCGGCCAGTCGCGGACTGCTTCTCCAGATGACCGGTCCGCGACAGGTCAGGGCCGTCACCCATCTCGACGTCAACGATGACGACATCAATGACGCGACGGCGATTCTTCGCGTACTGCTCGCCGAAGGGCACTCCTCCCCACGGTGATGGGGTCACCCGCAAAATTGATCTATGATTGACTGTCTATCCCCCGCACAATCGAATCCTTGGACGCTCATGGACTCGATGATCCCGATCGTCGGCGGGCAGCTTTGGTCGAGATCGCGGACGCGGTATTGTGGTTGGCACAACAGGTCGACTCCATGTTCGGTGCCGTGCGCGAGTGAGCTACTTCCTGGTCGTGTACGACCGTCGCGCAGGTCGGCTGCTTCAGGAGAAGACCTTCGCGGACCGGCGCGCAGCACTCGCAGCCCGTTTTTCTGCCGAGCGGTCGCGCGACGACGGTTCTGATGTGGAGGTAGTGGTGCTGGCCGCCAAGTCGCACGAGGCTCTTACCAAAATGGATGCCCGCTGACCTGGGCGAACGTCCCGTCGGCCCAGAACGGGAAGTTCGTCGTGGTCGTGGTCGTGGACGTGGACGCCTGCCGGCGCGGCCGGACAGTCACATGAGCCGATCGTGGCAGTGCGCAGCCAGGCCCAGGCGGGCGCCTCGCGCGGGACCGCGCCCACACCCACACCCACACCCACACCCGCGCACGGACACGGACACGGACACGGACGCTGGCACGATCCTGATACTCACCCTTGGTTATGTCATGATCGCGTTGATGCTGGCGCTTGTGGTGACCGATGCCTCCGCGGTGTATCTGGCCAGACGCTCGGTGGCTTCGGCGGCCGACGGTGCCGCGCTCGCCGCCGCGCAGCATGTCAACGACGCCGCCATTTACACGGCGACCCAGGATCTCCAGCAGCTGCCGCTCGCCGAGGTCGTCGCGACCGTCGCCGGATACCAGGCCGACGCCGACCCGTCCGGGCACACGGTTCTGACAGCGCAGCTGCTGAACCCGACGACCGTCCGGGTGACCGGAACCCGAACGGTCGTCCTGCCGGTGGTGGCGCTCCTGGGCATCGGCCCGGTCACCGTCACAGCCAGTGCGGACGCCCAGTCGCTCGTCCGTCCGCCCGGCCCCTGACCAGGTAGAAGATCAGAACCAGGGGGCCGTGACGGCGACAAGATCCTCGAGCTGATGGCCGGTGCGTCTGGCGGCGAGCGCGGAGACGTCGCGGACGAGCCGGGCGACCCACTGCGCCGGCCGGTGCATGGCCAGAGCCACAGCCCGCGACGCATGGTGCTCCGCTTCGTCGGGGTCAGGGCGATTGCGCGCCAGCGCGGTCCGCGCCTGCGCCATGTGCACGGCAATGATCATACCGGTCTGTCCGCTGTCCGTGATCAGTGCGGCGGCCCTTTCAAGGTAGGGCTCGGCCTCGTCCGCCACGCCGACGGTGGTCAGCGCCTCGGCGCTGGCAAGCGCCAGATCCGCCGGAGAATACGTGTCGAGCGCGAAGCCGGGGCGTCCCTGCGCGGCTGGGGCCAGCAACTCCATGATCTTCCAGGCGCGGACCACCGAGTGCCGGACACCTGCGACATCGCCGACGGCCGCGTATGAGCCGGCCGAGACCTTGCCGGCCACCATGGCCCGAGCCGGGCTCGCTCCGGCGATCCGGCCGGCGGCCCCGGCGATCTGCAGTGCCACCGTCGGGCTGTGCTGGCGTACCACCCGGGCGCGTATCGCCAGGGCGCTGCCGGCCAGCGGGCCGTCGCCAGCGGCGCGTGCTACCGTCGCGGCTCGATCGGCCAGCAAGACCGCGTCGCCGTGGCGCCCCTGGTCGTATGCGGCGCCTGCCAGGGTGGTGGTCACGGCAGCGTGCAGGCGCATCCAATCCAGTGCGACCGATCCACGCAATCGTCGGGTGCGCGGCAATGTCCGGGTGGTCTGTTGCAGGGGCGTCAGCGCCGATATGGTGTCCGCCAGCTCGGCCGTCTCGTAGGTGACGAGCGCTTCGCTCAAGGTCTGAACGCAGGTGTCATGCAGCTCGCCGGTATCGACACGTGGGTCGGTCCCGGCGCTGTTGTCGGTCACGGCTCTCCAGCGCTCTAAGAGTGATTGAAGGGCCCGCTGACAGTCAAGATAGCCGGTGGGACGCTCCGGTGCTTCGGTAGCAAGGGTGCGCTGGATGTGCTCTCGGTCTCTTTGTGTGAATTCTGGTCCAGCATGTCGGCATGTTGACCTCGAGCGAATTACGGCCCCGCGACATTGCGTCCCGGTTCCCGGTTCCCGGTTCCCGGTTCCCGGTCGCCGGTCGCCGTAACAGGGTCTCGTTCAGATGTCGGCCCACTGAGCCGTGTTTCCGGATGATTTTCCGCGGACGGTCACGAGGCGACACGCCGGCGTGGGTTCCGGCCTCGCCACGCCAAGATCGGTATCCAGGTGGGGGTGGCGCGTTTCCGACGGTAAGGTGGGTCTCATGGCCGCCGACCTCACAGAGGAGATCAAGACTCTCGACTCGACGCTCGCAGGCATCGAAGCAGTTCTTGATCTTGAAAGTCTCCGACGCCGCGCCGCCGACCTGGAGCAGGAGGCAGCGGATCCGGACCTGTGGAGCGACCAGGCCAGGGCGCAGGGCGTCACCCGCCGGCTCTCGTCGGTGCGTGGGGACATCGCCCGGGTTGAAGCACTGCGGCGACGTCTCGACGACATCATCGCCGCGCTCGACCTTGCCGATGAGGACCTGCTGGCCGAGGCTGCTGTGGGTCTTCCGAAGCTCGCCCGTGACATCTCCGCGCTCGAGGTCCGGACGCTGCTGTCCGGCGAGTACGACGAGCGGGATGCGATCATTCAGCTGTCCGCCGGTGCCGGTGGCGTGGACGCCGCCGACTGGACGGCGATGCTGCTGCGCATGTACCTGCGGTGGGCCGAACGGCACGGCCACGGCGCCGAGGTGTTCGACACCTCCGAGGCGGAGGAGGCGGGTCTGAAGTCCGCCACGTTCCAGATCAAGGCGCCGTACGCCTACGGGACGCTGCGCAGCGAACACGGCGTCCACCGGCTGGTACGGATCAGCCCCTTCGACAACCAGAACCGCCGCCAGACGTCGTTCGCCGGCGTCGAGGTGACGCCGGCCGTCGAGCAGGCCGACCACGTCGAGATCGACGACAAGGAACTGCGGATCGACATCTTCCGCTCGTCGGGTCCGGGCGGGCAGGGCGTCAATACCACCGACTCGGCGGTGCGGATCACCCATCTGCCGACGAACATCGTGGTGACCTGCCAGAACGAACGCAGCCAGCTGCAGAACAAGGCCGCGGCCATGATGGTGCTCCAGGCCAAACTGCTGGAGCGCCGGCGTGGCGAGGAGGCCGCCGAGAAGCAGCGGCTGACCGGCGGCCCGCAGGACGTGTCCTTCGGCTCGCAGATCCGCAACTATGTGCTGCATCCGTACCAGATGGTGAAGGACCTGCGAACCGAGGTGGAGACGTCCGGCACCGGGGCGGTCCTGGACGGCGACATCGACGACTTCATCGATGCGGAGATCCGCTGGCGACGCACCACGGAGCGGCCCGAATAAGAGCGCCCGGCAATAGGCGCGTCGTGCGCCGGACAGTCCTGTCCGCGATTGTTCGAAGCGGCGGCCGAGCGCGCGATTATGCTTGCTTTTCGCGCACCCAGCGGCGTTGAGGGTCTGCGGTCACCAACGGGACGTGAGTCGGCGACGCAGCCGCTTGGGGAACAGCGGCGGCGGCTCCTGGATCTGCTTGTCACCGATCACCTGGAACAGGGCGCGCCGATCAGTCAAGCCGCCGTGTCCGCTGGATTCGCGACCGAACAGGGCGATGAGGGCAGTCTCGGTGCCCGTCCGTTCCGTCCATTCGAGGAAGGCCCTTTCCTCCGCGGCGTCCTCGCCGACAAACTCGTCGAAGAGCAGCAGGCTCCCGGCGTGGAGGAGCGGAGTGATCCACTCGAGTGCGCACACGGTGGCCGAATACAGATCGGCGTCGAAATGGGCCAGGCTCACCTGCCCGACTTCGGTGGCGAGTGCGGGCGTCAGGGAATCCTCGAAGAACCCCTTGACAATGCGGATGCCGTGCAGTCTCGGCACCGGGGTCGCGAAGGTGCCCTTCGCGATGTTCTCGTACCCGGTGGGTAGGCCCTCGAACGAGTCGCAGGCATAGATCCGTTTCCGGCGCTGGGCACGGTCCCACCGGCTGCACCGGAGGAGCTCGTCGCGAATCACTCGGGTCGACGCCCCTTTCCAGACGCCGAACTCGACGATGTTTCCGGGCACCGGCCGGGCAATCTGCACCGCAAGCTCGAGCACCTGCGCCCGCGAGGCGAAGGTCACCTTGGAGCGCCAGGCCGCCCAGTCACCTGGACGGCCCGCGAACCACTCCTGACGGGTTGTCGCCACCTCGATGGTCATGACGCGACCTCCATGATCCTTTTCTGCTCGGTGCGTACGTGCCGCTCGAACGCCAGCTCGATGAGGCGGCTGGCGAGGTCCGGGTAGGGGACGCCGGTCGCGGCCCAGACCTTCGGGTACATGGAATGAGCGGTGAAGCCGGGCATTGTGTTCAGCTCGTTGACGTAGAGCCGGTCCGCGCCCTCGTCGTACAGGAAGTCGACCCTGGCCAGGCCCCAGCCGCCGACGGCACGAAACGCCCGGACGGACAACTCGCGGACCTCGTCGGTCACCCGCGGGCCCAGCAGCGCGGGCACGATCATCGGGTCGCTGTCGCCGAAGTACTTCAGGTCGTAGTCGAACCACTCGCCCGCGACGGTGACCTCACCGGGAACCGACGCCGCCGGGGATTCTCCCCCGAGTACTCCGCACTCGATCTCACGTCCCGTCACACCCTGCTCGACGATAACCGTGTGATCATAATTGAACGCCTTCGCAACGGCGGCGGCCAGTCCGGCATCCGAGATCACCCGCGACACCCCGATGGACGAACCCATGCTGGCCGGCTTCACGAACAACGGCCAGTGCAGGCCGTCGACCAGGCTGTGTGGATCGTGGGACGAACACCAGGTCGTCTCGTCGAACCACCGGTGCGGGGTGACGGGGATGCCCTCCGCGACGAAGGCCCGCTTCATCGCGACCTTGTCCATACCAACAGCCGACCCGGCCACACCGCAGCCGACATAGGGGACCCCGAGCAGCTCGAGGAACCCCTGGATGACGCCGTCCTCGCCGAAGGGGCCGTGTAGGAGCGGGAACACGACGTCGAGGTGGGCCAGGACGTCCCTGGGGTCGTCGGCAGGCGTGACCACCACCTCGGAGCGCGACCGGCCGCGCCGCAACTCCACCGGCTGGCCTACCACCTCGAGGCGGTCATCGATGGCCCGGGCGTGTGGCGGCAGATCCCGTAACCGGTCGACCGCGTCGTCCGGCACGAGCGTGAAGTGACCGTCCCGGGCAATACCGATCACGATGGGCTCATAGCGGTCCCGCGGCAGCGCCCGTACGAGCCCCAAGGCCGACGAGCACGAAACGTCGTGTTCTGCTGACGGACCACCGAACAGAATCCCGACCCGCAGTCGCGTTCGTCCGTCCGCGCTGGTCCCGTCCGCGCTGGTCCCGCTCATGACGTGCCGCTCATGACGTTCCCAGCGATGACGCCACTGCTCACGGCACCGGCGTCATTGTGTTCGGCGATGAGACGGGCGATCAGCGCTGGCTCGACATTCCCCCCGGTCAACATCACACCGACATCGTCGAAGCCGCCCAGCGATGCATCGTCGAGAGCTGCGGCCAGACCGGCGGCACCAGACGGCTCCAGGAGAAGTTTGGTGTGGAACAAAGCCAGGCACAGGGCACGGCCGATGCTCCGATCATCAACCTGGAGCACGCCGGCGATCGACCCACGAACGATGTCGAAGGGGATGCGGCCGACGCACGCGGGCCGCAGACCGTCGGCAAGCGTGTCGGCCGGCGCCACGGCCACCCGCCTGCCGGCCGCGAGGCTGCGTGCGAGCGAGTCGCACCCCTGGGGCTCCACCCCGAAGACCGCAATGCCCTCACCCTGCGCGGCCAGGCATGCTCCGGCTACGCCACCGCCGCCACCCACCGGGACGACGATGGCATCGAGGTGGCCGCCGCACCGGCGGACGTCCTCGATGAGTTCGAGGCTGGCCGTTCCCTGACCCGCTATGACGTCAGGATGATCATAAGCGTCGATGACCGGGTAGCCGGTCGACTCGTGCAGCCGTCCGACGATGTCGAGCCGGTCGTCGAGGGTGGTGCCGGCGAGGACCACATGCGCGCCGCATGCCTCGGCTGCCGCGATCTTGATCGGGGGCGCGTCGACCGGGAGCACGACGATGGCGCTGAGACCGTACTTCCCTGCGGCGAGAGCGACGGCGAGCGCATGGTTGCCGGTGCTCTGCGCGATCACGCCTGACCGGTTCCCCGCCTCCGCCACCCGACCCACCGCCCGCATCGCGCCGCGGGCCTTGTATGAGCCGCTCCGCTGAAGGTTCTCCGCTTTCAGCCACAGCCGGGTTCCGGCGTGGCGGTCGAGGGCCGCCGACCGGATGACCGGCGTGCGGATCATCCGTCCGGTCAGCCAGTCAGCGGCCGATTCGACATCGGCGCGACGCAGCGTCGGGGCTGGGGCTGGGGCTGGGGTCAGCACGCAGCCACCGGCCGGCGCGCGAGGGGCCGGCTGGCCATTGCAGTGCAGAGTAATAAGGTGCGTTCCAGGTATCTGGAACGATTCCCCCCATTGGCCATGTACACTCCGCTGTCGACGTGAAAGCTGGCATAGTTGCGGTACCGGTCGAGACTCTCATACAAGCGGATCGTCCCTCAAACCGAGCAGTCGGCCCCGTCCGGCCCCGCTGTCGACCTGGCCGCCGTCTCCGCTGCTGCGCACTCCAGGGCGCGCGGTTGCCCCGATGTCATGGAAACATCCCGTTCAGTCCTGTATGGGAATCGTCCGAGGTGGGAACCGGAGGCTGTCGGTTGATCGAACTTGCCGATCTCGTGGCTGCGGTACCGGCCGCCGTCTCCCAGCAGGGGCACACCCTGTTCACCCGGGCGGTGATCAACAGCGGTGGCGTTCGCGAAGGCGATCTCTTCTTCGCCTTGCCGGGCGAGACCAGGGACGGCCATGATTACGCGCACGACGCTGTGCGGGCTGGTGCGCGGGGTGTGGTCGTCACCCGCGAGATCCCGGGGATGACGCCGGGCACGACAGTCGTCCGAGTGGCCGATACCGTGGCGGCGCTGCAGCAGGTTGCGGCGGCGACGCGGCGCCGGCTCGCGCCGGTGGTCATCGCGGTGACGGGAAGCGCTGGCAAGACGACGACGAAGGACATGATCGCGCATGTGCTCGCGGCCCGGTTCGAGGTTCTGCGCAGTCAGGCGAGTTTCAACAATCATCTGGGCGTCCCCCTCACTCTGCTGGAGATGAGCTCCGAGCACTCCCACGTCGTCGCGGAGATCGGGACCAATCATCCGGGCGAGATCGACGCGCTCGCGCGGCTCGCCGCCCCTGATGTCGGGGTCATCACGAACGTCGGCTCCGCGCACATCGGCTATTTCGGCAGCGAGGATGCGATAGCTGCGGAGAAAGTCGACCTGCTGCGGCACGTCCGGACGGGTGGGTTGTGGGTCCTCAACGGGGATGACGCTCGACTCGTCGCGGCCGCGGAGCAGATTCCGTCCCGTGCGCAGGCCCGATTGGTTCGGGTCGGGTTCGGCGTGGATAACGATATCCGCGCCCGTGATGTACGCGTCGAGGAAACCGGCACGACCGGGATGATTGTGGCCGGCGGCGCGGAGATTCGCTTTTCGCTGCCCGTCTCTGGGCGGCATTTCGTCTATGACGCGCTTCTCGCGGTCGCCGTCGGCACTGCGCATGGAATCGGCATCGAGGCCGGTGTGCGGGCACTGCGGTCATTCGTCGGGCCGCGCGGTCGGGTCACCCTGGTTCGGGTGTCGCCAAACCTGCTGATAATCGACGACAGCTACAATTCAAGCCCGGACGCGGCGCTTGCGGCACTCGACGTACTCGGCGCGATGCCCGCATCGGAAAAGATCGTCGTGTTGGGGGAGATGCGCGAGCTCGGCACGGCCTCGGCCCGCCTGCACGACCGGGTGGGCACGGAGGTGGCCGCGGTAGCGACCGCTCTTGTAACGGTTGGTGACGGTGACGGATGTCGTCACCTGCGCCGGGCCGCGCAGCGGGCGGGTCTCGCCGCCGGCAGGATCTGGGCGGCGGGATCCACCGGGGAGGCGTTGACCCGTGCCCGGACGGTGACCGGCGCGGTGGATGCCGGCGCGTCGGATACCGGTTGCGCTGTCCTCATCAAGGGTTCCCGGTTCACCCATATGGAGCGCGTGCAGCTGGGCTTCGCCGGACGGTCGGTAGCATGTTCCCTGGAGGTTTGCCGGCTTTACCTCCATTGTTCCGGTTGTCCGAAGCTGGCGGCGAGTTGATCGGTACGGGTTAAGAGCGCCCGGCAACAGCTCCGCGACGCCGCGTCCCCTGTTGCCGGGCGCTCTAATCCACCCTGTTTTCTCCCCGATCGACATCTTCCCGGGTCCAAGCAGCACACTCTTATCGTGGACGGATTCCAGACGGATCCCGCGCGGAACGCGGGCGGGCCTGCGGGGACACCGGGCGGCTGGGTTGCGCTGGTCGGAGGTGGTCCGGGGCCCGCTGATCTGATCACTGTCCGAGGCCTGAAACTGCTGCGCCGGGCGGACGTCGTGGTCGTCGACCGGCTGGCCCCACGGGCGCTGCTCGACGAACTCGGGTCCGGCGTCGAGATCGTGGATGCGGGCAAGGATGTGCACGGCCACAACATCACCCAGGATCAGATCAACCGTCTGATCGTCGACCGGGCCGGGCGGGGCCTCGGGGTGGTGCGGCTCAAGGGAGGTGATCCCTTCGTCTTCGGTCGCGGGGGTGAAGAGGCGCTGGCGTGCCTGGACGCGGGGGTGCCCTGTGAGGTTGTGCCGGGTGTGACAAGCGCGGTGGCGGTGCCGGCATTGGCCGGTATTCCGGTCACTCACCGTGGAATCACCCAGGACGTCACGATTGTCTCGGGTCACGTCGACCCGTCCCATCCGGGCTCGACCGTCGACTGGGACGCTGTGGCGACCGGTGCCGGGACGATCGTCGTCCTGATGGGCGTCGGTGCGCTCGCACAGATCGCCGCGGAGCTGGTCAAGCGAGGCCGCGCGGGATCCACTCCGACCGCCGTGATCCACGGCGGGGGGACCGCTGATCAGCGGGTGGTGACCGGCGCCCTCGCCGACATCGCGACCCTGGCGGCCGATGCGTGCATCACGCCGCCATCCGTGATCGTCATCGGGGACGTGGTCGCGCTGCGCGAGATGCTGGCCTGATACCCGTGACCTGGCCGGTCGAACAAGGCCACCATCCTTCAGCGGCCTCCTAGCCGTGTCGAACGGCCAGCACGGCCAGCACCAGTAGCACCGATACGATGACGATCAGCATCTGGGGCGTGATCGTGATGGATGCCTGGTGCATCGAGTCACGAGCTGACCGGCAGGACGCACACCGTCCTTCGGCGACTGGGCCGGCACAACGGGCGCATATCAGGTCCTCGCAGCACATGCCGTCGACCTCCTTGCGTCCGGTCCTGGAAGCATCATCGCCCGCGCGGGCTGACCCACACAATGTCTGGCGGTTCAGAAAAGTTCCATCACCGTTCAGGCGGCTACACCCTCTGTCTACCCACCGGCCCTGCCGCCACCCCTGGGTGCCAGGAGGGTGCTCCTCGCGGCCGCCGCAGGCGCGGACAACGACGGTCGCTGCACTCTTGGTTAGCATCCACTGGTGACTTAGGGTCTTAATTTGGATGCGAGGAGTAGCAAACGTGATTCGCATGACTTCGGTGACCAAACAGTATCCAGCGGGTGCGCGGCCCGCGTTGGATGCCGTGACCGTCGAGATCACCGCGGGGGAGTTCGTCTTCCTGGTCGGTCCGTCGGGTTCGGGCAAGTCCACTTTTCTGCGGCTGCTCCTGCGGGACGAGCGGCCCACCGCCGGTGTGGTCGAGGTTGCCGGCCGGGACCTGGCCGCCATCCCCGACCGTCGGGTGCCGTTGCTGCGCAGGCAGGTGGCGTGCGTCTTCCAGGACTTCCGGCTCCTGCCCGACCGGACGGTCGCCGGCAATGTGGCCTTTGCCCTGGAGGTCACCGGCCGGCCCCGTCATGTGGTCCGCACTCTCGTCCCGGAGGTGGTCGACCTGGTGGGGCTGGCAGGTAAGGAGCACCGCTATCCCGACGAACTGTCCGGCGGAGAACAACAACGCGTCGCGGTTGCACGGGCCTTTGTCGGGCGTCCGCGGATCCTGCTGGCCGACGAACCGACCGGCAACCTCGATCCGGCCACCGGCTCAGAGATCTTGAAGCTCTTGGATGCGCTCAACCGGATCGGGACGACCGTCGTCATGGCCACGCACAACGCCGCTGCGGTCGACGCCATGCGTCGGCGGGTCATCGAGCTCGAACACGGGGCGCTGGTACGCGACCAGGTGCGAGGCGTCTACGGACTGGCCTTGTAGCGCATGATCACCAATATGCGCGTCGGCCCGGTGCTCGCGATCGGTGTCACCAGCCTGCGGCGTAACCTGTCCATGACCCTCGGAGTGATCGTCACCGTGGCGATCTGCCTTACCCTGCTCGGAGCCGGCCTGCTGCTGCGGGCCCAGGTCCGCACCGTTGACGGATTCGTTCTCGACCGGATCCAGGTCGTCATCGACCTCGATGACGGGGTGTCCAGCGCGGAGCGGAACGAGTTGGTTGCGGATCTGCGCGCCGACCCCTTGGTGCGGGCGGTCGCCTACGAGGACAAGGCGCACGCATTCGCGCGTTTCACCCGTGACTTCCGCAATTCGCCGGATGTCGCCAGCGGCGTGAGCGCGGACGACCTGCCCGCGTCGTTGCGTCTCACGCTCGTCGACCCACGCCGGTCCGGCGAGATCGTCGCGAATTACACCGGACGAGATGGTGTCGACCGGGTACGGGACCAGCGTGCGTTGCTCGCACCGCTCTACCGCTTCCTGCACGCGTTCGCGGTGGGCGCCTTCGTCCTCGCCGCGGTTCAGGCCTTTGCCGCGTTCGTATTGATCTATACGATGATCCGGGTATCCGCGCACGGGCGACGCCGGGAAACCGCGGTCATGCGGCTGGTGGGGGCCACCGACGCGACGATCCGCGCGCCCTTCGTCGTGGAGAGTGCAGTCACGGGCATGCTCGGCGGGATGTTCGCGGCGATGGCGCTGATCGCCAGCAAGATCTACCTTGTTGATCACAGGTTTGCCCGACAGACCACGTTCCCGCTCCTGGACTGGGGCGCGGTGTGGGCCGTTGCCGTCGGTGTTCTGCTGATCGGCTCCGCGGCGACGGCGGCGCTGGCTGCGGTCGCGCTGCGCCGGCACCTGCGAGTCTGACCCACGGCTGGCT
>NZ_CAUVXG010000028.1:32576-40741 GCF_963555885.1 Protofrankia sp. Cr2 | reverse complement strand
GGCCGACCTGCCGTGTGGCTGGCGTAGCCTGAAGGGCCGAAGACGGCGTGAAGCTGCTGGAGAACCTGTCAGGAAGAGGAACACCGAACGTGGCGAAGGAGATCGGTAGGAAGCTGGTCGCACAGAACCGGCGGGCCCGCCATGACTACACGATTCTCGACACCATCGAGGCCGGGTTGGTGCTGCATGGCACCGAGGTGAAGTCGCTACGGGCGGGCCGGGCGTCGCTGGTGGACGCGTTCGCGCAGATCAGCGACGGGGAAGCGTGGCTGCACGGCATGCACATCGCGGAGTACGCAGAGGGTACATGGACGAATCACACCCCGCGCCGGCGCCGCAAGCTGTTGCTGCACCGCGACGAGATCGCCAAGCTGGTCGGCAAGACCAAGGAGGGCGGCCTGACCATCGTCCCGCTGTCCATCTATTTCAAGGACGGCCGGGCAAAGGTGGAGGTCGCGCTCGCCCGTGGGCGAAAGACCTACGACAAGCGGCACGCGCTGGCCGAGCGGGACGCCACCCGTGAGGTCTCCCGGGTGCTGGGTCGGCGGGCCAAGGGCCGCGAGGACTGATCCGTGCCAGCCTGCACTGATCGGTGGCGACCATCGTGCGGGCACCGTCACCTGTCTTGCCAGCGGTACGGGCGCCGTCCGTCAGACCGGGGTGGTAGACAACCGGGCGTTCGTGGGAAGATGGGGGACGCGGCCGAGGTTGGGTCGGGTGGGCGGTCGTCCAGGCGGCCCGCGGCAAGAGTGATCAGCGGTACTATCGGAGCAAGGGCAACACTCGACAGAACGAACACTGACAGAACACGGGGGTGACCGGCTTCGACTCCGGACGTCGAGGCAGGGGAAGCGGGCCGAGGATGAGCGGTTATCTCGATAACGATCCGCTCAAAGAAATAACTGCCAACAAGACGCAGTCTGTTCCAGCCGCTTACAGCCTCGCTGCCTAAGCGGTACTAAGGAACCGTCAGCCTGAGAGTTCCTCCGGCTCAGGGTCTGGCGTCGCTAGGAGGATCACTCTCTGACCCGGTCACGGGGTCAGATGGGACATCTCACAGTGACTGAGCCCACACCGGCATGCCTGTGTGATTGGTGGGGCTGAGAAACAAGTAGCAGGCTGCGCCCGGAGAAGTCCTGTTGCGGTGCCGGAGGACGCGGGTTCGATTCCCGCCACCTCCACAAGCTGGTTTGTGCTGTTCGCCGACGGTGGGTCGGCTTCCCGGGGGCGTGATGTCTGCCCGGGAGGCGACCCCCGGACCCCAGGTGCGGCGGGGCGCCCCGCGCACACATGGGCGTTCGGTGGTTTTCGTCGCTATAACGACCGTTTTTACCTACGCCCGGTCGGCGGCAGCACGAGGAGTAGGTGACTTTCGCGGCAATAGCGACGTCTTCTACCTACTTTTTCCGTTGGTGTCATCGGGCTGCCCCCTCAGCAGCCCGATGACACCAACGGATGCGGCACCTCCACGGTCCGGATGTGGCCTGGATGCCACGGATGCTCCGGAATGCTCAGGGGCGGGAACCCGCCCGGGTACGGCGGGCGTAACGCATTCCGGCCGGCGGTCTGGATGTCGTACCGCGCCGCGCCCGTTCGCTGAGTATGTACAGCACGCGTCGCAACGCCAGTCCGGCGGCATCCGCGCGGATGCTGACCTCCTTGTCCCCGCCGGCTCCGTCGTTCCCACTGGATACCAGCGGCAGGCCGTCCAGCCCGAATCGCTCCTGAAGCGCGATGTCCTCGGCCAGGATGGCCTGCTCGAAACGGGCTGCATCGGCCAGTCGGTCGGGGTCTCCGCCGAGGTCGTTGCGCAACAGACGGGTGTAGACGCGGGTCGAGTCGGTGTCCTCAGGCTGCAGACAGAAAAAGATCGTGTTGGTGCTGCCGGCGTCGGGATATTCCAGCACCAGGCGCAGCTGGAACGGTGGCCGGTAAATGTAGGTCGACCGGCGGCGCTGAATCAATGGTCGCAGACCGGCTGCCACGCCCGGGTCCTCAGGATTGGCGACGGTCTGGTTGATGCGCGCCCGGAATCCGTTGCCATCGGGAGTGACCTTGTACGGGGGGACGATCGTCTCCTCGCCCGCGCCGATCGTGTCAGCGTGGACGAACGGGAGATGCGCGGTGTCGAGGAAGTTGTCGGCGAGCAGGCCGGCACACGACGACGTCAGTACGATATCCAGCCACACCGAGTCAAAGGCGGGGTCCTCCGCCTCAGGCAGATCGATGATGTCCGCGAACGGTTCCTCGGGCGCGAGCCATACCAGCCCGTGGCGTTCGGCGGCGCCCCACGCGGGGGTGGCGCGGGCCTGTTTGGGCGCGGGCACGTCCGGCCCGAGCGCGGGTACGGCCGTGCATTCCCCGGATGCGACGAAACGCCAGCCGTGATAGCCGCAGACAAGCTCGGGACCGTCGACACGGCCGGCCGAAAGCGGCGCCAGCCGATGCGGGCACCGGTCGGCGAAGGCAACCACGTGGTCATCGAGCCGGGCGATCGCCCAGTGTTCGCCGAGAAGACGGACAGGCACCGGTTCGTCGCCGAGGTCCGATGACCGTGCAACCGGATGCCAGCCGCGTCGAAGAGAGGGATCTGTGTTTGTCAGCAATTGCGGAACGTCAACCACCTCCGGGAACAGGGGCCGTCGGATGACAGGCACGCATGGCAGGTCAGATCGCGTTCGCTGAAACGCATGTTCAGAGTATGACGATTCAATCCCGTTGATGTTTCGACTTCACCTCCCGGACGTGACACAAAGTGATGGTGATTGAGATCTCATGCGAGCTGGCATCAATGAACCTGAAGTGATGGTCGTCGCTCTTTAGGGAATTTCACGCACGGCTGGGGACATGGCGGATACGACGCGCCGTCAGCGCAGGTGAGCGGCGTTCATTTCACGCTAAGGCGGTTGGTGACCGGCCCTTGTCGGCTCCCATCGGGTTCGGCCGGACGCAAACGCCGAAGGCGCCTCCCGTCGCCGATGGTGAACATGGGCGTAACCTCGCGGCTCTATCGTCGGTGGGCATGTGGGTTGCGCGCGGCCGACCGTCATCCCTGCCAGCGTCCCGGCCCGACGGCCTCGGTGCCCCGCGGCACCCGGCGTCCCGAAGACGGCTCGATCATGAACCATCCGCTGCGAGCAGGTGTACTACATGATCGTGACAGCTTCATGTGAACTCGCTGGCCGGGCCGTCGACCCCGCCGCTGGCCGGACGACCCACATGTACCGGCCCCTGACCGTCGCCGAGGTCGTCGATGCCCTGGCTGACGGGGATGGCGAGCTCCTGGCCGGCGGCACCGATCTGGTACCCGCGCTGCGTGCCCGCCGGCGGGACCCAGCTCGGATCGTCGCCCTGCGTCGGGTCCTGGAGCTGCGCTCACGCGGGGCCAGCGCGAACATGCTGATTATCGGCGCCGGTGTCACCTATCACGATCTGACGGGCTGGTCGCTGTCACCGGGGCTGGCGGCGACGGCGCGGGTGGTCGGCTCGCCCCAGATCCGCAACACGGGCACGGTGGGTGGGGCGCTGGGCACCGCCAACCCGCGGGGAGACCTGTTGACCTTCCTGTCCGCGGCCGACGCCGAGGTAGTGATCCACAGCGTGCAGGGGGTGCGGACAGTGGACGTCCCGTCTTTCCTGGCAACCGGACTGAACCGGACCGAGCTGGTCACGGCCGTCCGACTGCCCCGGCCGTGCGGACCGCAGGTCTACTTGAAGATCGGTTCGCGGCAGGCTGCATCGACGGCGCTGGTCTCGTGCGCGCTGGTCGTCGACCGGGTGCACGAGCGGGTGAACTGCGCGATCGGCGGGATTGCGGGCCGCCCGACGCGCCCGCGTGCCGCCGAGGAGTTCGTCCGTCAGGGCATCGACTGGGCGGCTGGCACGATCGCCGCGGATGTCGCGGCCGGGTTCGGCGAGCTCGTGGCGCAGGCCGCCGCGGTCGTGCCCGATCCGCTCCCGGACGAGGTGGGCGGGTCCGCGGCCTACCGCCGGCATGCGGTCGGAGTGCTCGCGGCCCGTGCGGTCGGCCGCTGTCTGTCGGGTGCGGGTCCGGATGTAGCCCTGGATGTGGCGGGATGAAAGGCCGGCGGGTGGGGTCGGATATGAACACCGGCACCGGCACCGGCACCGGCACCGATGGTGATGTCATGGCTACGACTGCTGCCGAGACTGATCCGCAGGTGTCCTATCACCTGCACATCGACGGGGTGCTGCGGCCGGTTACCAACGCCTGGTTGTCGGAGTCCCTGCTCGGCGTGCTGCGTGACCAGCTGGGCGTGATGTCGGTCAAGGACGCCTGTGAGCAGGGCCGATGCGGCTCCTGCTCTGTGCTCATGGACGGCCGGCTGGTCGCGGGTTGCACGGTGCTCGCGGCGGACGCCGCAGGCGCTCAGATCACGACCGTCGCGGGGCTGGGCACAGGCGGCCCGGCCCGGGCGGTGCGGGCCGCGTTCCTCGCCCACGGGGCCGTCCAGTGCGGCTTCTGCACGCCGGGGTTCGTCGTCGCCGTGACCGATCTGCTGGCCCGCCGTCCGGGCGCGGACGAGGACGAGATCCGCGAGGCATTGGCGGGCAACATCTGCCGGTGTACCGGCTACGGGCGGATCATCGCCGCCATCCGGTCCGTCCAGAACGCTCGCGGGTGATCGATGACAGGCTGTGGGCCGATGACGAACTCACGTTCACCCGGTGATCAGGCGTTGACGGCTCAGGCCGCCGCTGCTCAGGCCGCCGCTGCTCAGGCCGCCGCCGCTCAGGCGTTGACCGCTCAGACGTTGACCGATCAGGGTGTCGGTAGGTCGGTACCCCGCCCGGACGGCGCAGCCAAGATCGACGGGACGTTCCCGTACGCCGGTGATCTCTTCCTGCCGGGGATGCTGCACGCTCGGACGCTGCGCAGCCCCCACCCCCGGGCCCGGATCCGGCGGATCGACACGGCTGCGGCCCGGCGCATACCGGGCGTGGCGGCGGTCGTGACCGCGGCGGACGTACCCGGCCGGGCGACCTACGGCCTGATCGTCGCAGACCAGCCGGTGTTCGCAGCCGATGTCGTGCGCTACCAGGGTGAGCCGGTTGCCGCGGTCGCGGCGCGCGACGCCCGCACCGCCGCTCGGGCGCTCGCCGCCATCGACGTCGACTATGAGCCCCTACCGCCGGTGACCGATCCCGAGTGGATCGTGGACGCCGGCGCTGACGCCGATCCGTTGCATCCAGACGGCAACATCTTCCGCGAGATCCATCTGCGGCACGGCGACCCGGACACCCGTGGCGAGGTCGAGGTCAGCGACTCCTACGTGGTGGGTATGCAGGACCAGGCATTCCTCGGCTGCGAAGCCGCGCTGGCGGTGCCGGCGGCGGACGGCGGTGTCGACATGCGGGTCGCCACCCAGTGGCTGCACTCCGATCGCGAGCAGGTCGCGGCATGTCTGGGTATCCCCGAGCACCGGGTGCGGCTCACCCTCGCCGGGGTCGGCGGAGCGTTCGGTGGACGCGAGGACATCACCCTCCAGATCCACGGCGCGCTGTTGGCGCGGGTCACCGGGCAGCCGGTGCGGATTCGCTACGACCGGGTCGAGTCGTTCCTCGGCCATCCGCACCGGCATCCGGCTCGGCTGTGGTTCCGTCACACCGCGTCCCGCGGCGGGCAGCTCGTCAGCGTCCACGCACGTGTGATCATGGATGGTGGGGCGTACGCGTCATCATCCCCGGCGGTGCTGACCAACGCGGTGACGCACGCGGCAGGGCCCTACCGGGTCCGCCACGTCGTGGTGGACGGCTGGGTGGTGCGGACGAACAACCCGCCGTGCGGGGCGATGCGCGGCTTCGGGGTTCCCCAGGTGGCGTTCGGGCACGAGGCGCAGATGGACCGGCTCGCGGACGCCCTGGGCATGGACCCGGTGGAGCTCCGTCGCCGCAACGCGCTCGAACCCGGCGATGTGCTGCCCACGGGCCAGATCGTGGCTGCCCCGATGCCGTCGCGGGAGGCGATCGCGACGGTCGCGGCCCGGCCGCTGCCACCGCCGGTGTCGCAGCGCACCCCGGTGACGTCGCTGCCGGGCGGGCGGCTGGCCGGGTCCGACCCGAGCCGGATCCGCCGTGGTGTCGGCTACGCCCTGGCATACAAGAACCTGCTGTTCTCCGAGGGTTTCGACGACTCCGCAACCGCCCGGGTGCGCCTGGAGCTCGGGCCGGACGGCACACCGCGGGTCGTCGTGCACAGCGCGTGCGCGGAGGTAGGCCAGGGTTTCGTGACGATCGCCGGGCAGATCGCGCGGACCGAACTCGGGGTGGACCAGGTACTGCTCGCCCCGGCGGACACCACCATCGGCAGCGCCGGGTCGACCAGCGCATCCCGCCAGACGTGGATGAGCGGTGGTGCCGTGCGTGCCGCCGCCGTCACGGTGGCCGCCAAGCTGCTGGCCCGGGTGGCCGGCCGGCTGGGCCTGCCCGCCGATGTGGTCGCGCAACCGCGGCGGGTGCTGACGCTCGTCGGCGGCGAGATCGTCGCCAGCGAGGCCGGGGTGCGGATGTCGGTTGCCGACGCGCTCGCCGCCGACGGACCGGTCGAGGCCGTGGAGGTCTTCCGCCATCGGCGGACCCAGCCCCTGGGCCCGGACGGCCAGGGCGACATACACGTGGCGTTCGCCGTGGCGGCGCACCGCGCGGTCGTGGACGTGGATGTGGATCTTGGTCTGGTGCGGGTGGTGTCGATGGCGCTCGCCCAGGACGTCGGCATGGTCCTCAACCCGATGGCGCTGCGTGGCCAGGTGGAGGGCGGCACCGCCCAGGGGCTCGGGCTCGCGCTCATGGAGGAGCTCGTGGTCGAGGGCGGAGTGGTGCGCAACCCCACGTTCCACGACTACGTCCTGCCCACCACCGCTGACATCCCGGCGCTGGACTTCGTGGCGCTTACCTACCCGCAGCCGGGCGCGCCCTACGGCGTCAAGGGGGTGGGGGAGGCGCCGACGTGTTCGGCGACCCCGGCGGTGGTGGCGGCGGTCCGCGCCGCGATCGGCCGTGACCTGCGCCGGGTACCGATCCGTCCCGATGATCTGATCGGTCCCGAACGCATGGTCGGTCCCGAACGCATGGTCGGCCCATGACCGGTACCCCGCGCGGGTTTCCCGAACGCCCCGAGTTTCCCGAACGCCCAATGGTGCTGCGGTCGACACGGGTCGTGACCCCAGACGGCGTCCGGCCGGCCGCCGTCCACATCGCGGGCGGGCGGATCACCGCGGTCACGCCTCCGGCGGCCGTCGCAGCCGGCCCGCGCGTCACCGAGCTCGGGGACCTCGCCCTGCTGCCCGGGGTCGTGGACACCCACGTCCACGTCAACGAACCCGGACGCACCGAGTGGGAGGGGTTCGCCACGGCCACCCGGGCCGCTGCCGCCGGTGGCGTCACCACGATCGTGGACATGCCGCTGAACGCCATTCCGCCGACGACCTCGGTCGCGGCGCTGGCGGCCAAGCGGGCCGCGGCGGCCGGTCAGATAGCGGTCGACGTCGGCTTCTGGGGCGGGATCATCGGCGCTGACACCGGTGACCTCGCACATCTCTCGGCCCTGCACGACGACGGGGTGTTCGGCTTCAAGGCGTTTCTCGCTCCGTCGGGCGTGGCGGAGTTCCCGCACGTGTCCATGGAGGTCCTCGCCGTCGCGGTGGACCGCGCCGCCCGACTCGGCGCGCTGACCGTCGTCCACGCCGAGTCACCGTCGGTCCTGGCCGCCGCGCCGCCGGTGGCGGGCCGGACGTTCGCGAGCTGGTTGGCCTCGCGTCCACCGGCCGCGGAGACCGAGGCGGTGGCCGGGCTCGCCGCGCTGTCGGCCGCGACCGGTGCCCGCCTGCACGTCCTGCACCTGTCCGCGGCGGGCGCCCTGGACGACGTTCTCACCGCCCGTGACGCCGGGATCGCGCTGACCGTGGAGACCTGCCCGCACTATCTGACGTTCACCGCCGACGAGGTTCCCGACGGCGCGACCCTGTACAAGTGCGCGCCGCCCATCCGCGGGGAGCGCAACCGGGACATGCTGTGGCAGGGGCTTGCCGAGGGGCTGTTCGCCGGGGTGGTGACCGACCATTCGCCGGCCACGCCGGCGCGTAAGGCACTCGATTCGGGCGACTTCGCGCAGGCGTGGGGCGGGATCGCCTCGGTGCAGCTCGGCC
>NZ_CAUVXG010000028.1:12526-32048 GCF_963555885.1 Protofrankia sp. Cr2 | reverse complement strand
CCGGTGGACCCGACTCGCAGGAGAAGAGGACCAGTGAGCGACGCACCCGATCTCACGAACCTTGTCGACCTCGCCGGCGCCAGGTTCGGTGGATCGGTGGTGACCGTCAACGACGAGTTCTTCGCGCTCGCCGAGCGGATGTTGTTGCCCGAGCCGCCGATCGCCAGGCCGGGGGTCTTCACCGAGCGGGGTGCGTGGACGGACGGCTGGGAGACCCGCCGCCGCCGCGAGCCGTACGGCTCGGACTGGGCGATCGTCCGGCTCGGTGCACCCGGTGTCGTGCGAGCGGTGACCGTCGACACCACCCACTTCACCGGTAACGCGCCGGAGTCGGTGGAGCTGCATGGTGCCACCCTGGCTGGCTACCCGTCCGCGATCGAGGTCGCCGAGGCGTCGGTCAGCTGGGTGCCGCTGGTGCGCCGGACGCCGCTGCGAGCGGATTCGGTCAACATCCTGCCCGTTGAGCGGGCCGGCCACACCCGCGTCACGCACGTGCGGCTCACCATCCACCCCGATGGCGGGGTGGCGCGGCTGCGCGTGCACGGAACGGTGATCGCGGACCCCCGCATGCTGGACCGGGTCACTTCCGACCTGGCCGCCGCCTACCTCGGCGGAGTGGTGGTGGCGTGCAGCGACATGCACTACGGCGATCGGCACAACCTCAACGCCTCCGGGGAGGCGCGGGTGATGGGGGAGGGCTGGGAGACCCGCCGCCGCCGGGGGATGGGTCATGACTGGGCCGTCGTGCGGCTCGCCACCACCGGTCAGGTGATCCGGGCGGAGGTCGACACCCGGCACTTCCACGGCAACGCCCCCCGGGCTGTGGCGTTGTGGGCCGCGTCCGCCCCGGATCACTTCGACGGCGACGACATCTCCTCGATCACCGGGTGGCAGCCGCTGCTGCCGCAGGTGCGGGTGCAGCCCAACACCCGTCACCTGTTCGACCTGGAGGTTCCGGTGGAGGCCACCCATGTGCGGGTGGACGCGATCCCCGACGGCGGGCTCGCCCGGCTGCGCCTCATCGGCACCCCGACCCTGGCCGGACGCCAGGAGCTGGCCATGCGGTGGTTCAACGCGCTGTCGCCGGGGGCCGTCCATGCCGAGCTGCTGGGCTGCTGCGGTTCGGAGGACTGGGCAGCCGCGGTCACCGACAGTCGCCCGTACCCGACCCTCGAGGCGCTGCTCGACGCGGCCGCCGAGCAATGGTGGAAGCTCACCGAGGCGGACTGGCTGGAGGCGTTCACCGCTCATCCACGTATCGGTGAACGCGGTGCTCCGCTGCCGGCTCCGACCACGTCCACCCGGGCTGTGGTGGCGGGTCTGGACGCCCCGCGCCGGGAGCAGGCCGCCGTGGACAACGCCAGTGTCGACCTGAAGGCGGCCCTGGTGGCGGGCAACCAGGAGTATGAGGACCGCTTCGGCTACATCTTCCTGGTGCGTGCGGCGGGACGCAGCGCCGAGGAGATGCTGGGCCTGCTGCGTCAGCGACTGGGTAACGACCCGGCTACGGAACTGCGGGTCGCCGCCGGTCAGCAGGCTGAGATCACCGCATTGCGGCTGCAGCGGCTGATCAGCGGTTCGTGACCGTCCGGTTGCCCCGCGCCCGGGCATGATGCCGGGGTGACCCTCTCCACGCATGTGATCGACACCGCCGCCGGAGCCCCGGCCGACGGGGTGGCGGTCGGACTGGAACGGATGATCGTCGGCTTCGACGGCGACGTGCGCGGCTGGCGGCGGGTCACATCCGCGGTGACCGACGAGGACGGGCGGGTGCGGGACCTCCCCATTGAGGGACCGGGGGCGTGGCGGCTGGTGTTCGACACCGCGTCCCTTTCGGCGTTCTTCCCCGAGGTTGTGATCACCTTTGTGGTGACCGACCCGGCGCGCCATCATCACGTGCCGCTGCTGTTCTCACCGTTCGGCTTCTCCACCTACCGCGGCAGCTGAGCGTCACCGGGGCAGCTGAGCGCCGGCCCGTTCGCGGCCCGTCGGCCGAAGGATCCGCGATCATGGTTCTTTTCGCGCACTCGGAGGCCGCAAGAAGACCAGGTCTGCGTGGTCGAGAAGGCCGGCGTCGAGTGCCCGCTGGATGTGGCCGGCCAGCGCCCGGGCGGTCGCGGGCTCGTCAGCGACTGTTCCCGATCCGACTGTTCCCGATCCGACCGTGCCGGTCCAGGCCGATAGGCGGGCGAGCGCCGCGGGCAGGCCGGTGAGCAGGCAGGCCGCCACGGTCGCATGTCGGGAGACCAGTTGCGCGGGGTGTAGATCCCAGCCCTGGTAGATCCCCCGCATCCAGGCGCGGCGGACCAGGTCGGCGTGGCGCCGCCAGGCCGCGTGCACCGCGGCCCGGTCCCCGACGGGCAGCAGGTTGGACGAGCCGTCCGCGACCTGCACGCTGGTGCCGGCCGCCACCAGCTGCATGAGCGCGGTGGCGAGTTCCACCGCCGGATGATCGCTGGCCTGGTGTTCGGCGCTTACACCCAGTGCCGCCGAGTAGTCGTAGGTGCCCACGTGCAGGCCGGTCAGGCGGGGACGGCCCGCGGCCACGATCGCGGGCAGCGCCAGTACCGCGGCCGGGGTCTCGATCTGCACCTCCAGCCGGATGCCCGCGTCGAGGCCCAGGCGATTCTCAAGTTCGGTGAGGATGTCGCAGAACACCTCGACCTGCGCGGGAGCGCTTACTTTTGGTAGCGTCACCACGAGCCCGGGTGGGACCGCTCCGCCTGCGGCGAGGATGGTCACGAACAGGTCCAGGCTGCGCAGGCCGCGGGTCCGCACGGCCGGGTCCAGGGATTTGGGGCGGAGCCCGTAGGACGCGGGTAGCCGGCCGGCGTCCGCGGCCGCGCGCAGCGCATCGGCCGCCGCGACGGCGTGGGCGTCCTCCTCGGCATCGTCGTGGTCGCCGTAACCGTCCTCAAAGTCCACCCGCAGGTCGGCGATCGGGGCGGTGGCGAGCACCCGGCGGACATGGGCGTGCACCCGTTCGGCCAGGTCAGCCGGGATGCCGGTCACGGCCGCCAGCACCGGCGGCTCGCCGGCATGTGTGTCGAGCGCAGCCAGCGCGGCGGCACCCCAGTCGTCGGCGAGGGTCGCCCTCATCTGGTCGGCCGGCACATAACAGGTGTGGACGGGCTGCCGGACGCCTGGTCCACTGGGAAAGCGCGCGGCCAAGTCGGCGTCGACCCGGGCCAGGGGAGCGGTCAGCGCGGCGGTCACGTCATCGGGCAGCGTGGGCACGTCTGTGAGTGTCGGATGTGGGCCATCGGGACGCACCCGTAGCGCCAACGGTCGAAGCGTGGGGATCGTTCATCACGGTTCACGGTTCACGGCGGTGCCGCCTGACAAAGGCCTCCCACTCGCGGGCGGCCCGACGCTCCCCCAGGTCGCGCAGGGTGGCGGCGAGGTGGGACGCGGTGGTCAGGGTGCGGGGTGGTCGTGACATCACCAACCGCGGGGTCGGGGTGCGTAGGTCGTTGAGGCCGTCCTGATGACCGGAACCACCTACCGTTCGGCCGAATGTCGTCCGACAGGAGGTGGAAGCGGCCGTTATAGCGACCATTTTGACCTACCGCCTCGCTGTCGCCGGCCGCGACGATGAAGCTCCGGCCCTTTTCTGACCACCGGCGGGGCATGGTGTCGGGGTGAACCGGTGACCGAAGTGTTACTCGGTGACGCCGGCCAGCGGCTGCGTGGGTATGGTCACCTGCCCGGGGCGCACGCCGACCGGAAGTCGGGCGATGCTCTCCAGCACCAGCGTCGGACGGTAGGGAAACCGGTCGATGTCGGCCGCGGACGTGATGCCGGACAGGACCAGGACCGTCTCCATGCCGGCCTCCAGGCCGGAGACCACGTCGGTGTCCATCCGGTCGCCGATCATGACGGTGGTCTCGCTGTGCGCCTGGAGGGTGTTGAGCGCGCTGCGCATCATCAACGGGTTCGGCTTGCCGACGAAGTAGGGGACCACCCCGGTGGCCTTGGTGATCAGAGCTGCCACGGCGCCGGTGGCCGGGAGGAGACCTTCGGTGGACGGTCCGGTCGGGTCCGGGTTCGTCGCGATGAACCGGGCTCCGTCCCGGACCAGTCGGATCGCGCGGGTGATCGCCTCGAAGCTGTACGTCCGGGTCTCGCCGAGGACGACGTACTCCGGTGATCGGTCGGTCAGTACATATCCGATGTCGTGCAGTGCCGTGGTCAGGCCGGCCTCACCGACAGCGTGCGCGGTGCCGCCGGGGCGCTGCGAGTGCAGGAACTGCGCGGTGGCCAGCGCGGAGGTCCAGATCCGCTCGGTCGGGATCGCCAGCCCGGCATCACGCAGTCGGACCTGAAGGTCGCGGGCAGTGAAGATCGAGTTATTGGTGAGGACGAGATAGCCCAGCCCCGCGTCCGTGACCGCGTGCAGGAACGCGTCCGCGCCCGGGACAGGCTGGGATTCGTGCATCAGCACGCCGTCCATGTCGATCAGATAGTTCTCGATGGATGTGGACTCGGTCGCCATCGTCGCTCCTGGCCGTGGTGGGGACAGTTCCGAAATCGGTCCTATCGGGCCGATCATCTCAGGTCGATCGTGCGACGTCGTGCGCAGGAGGGCGCAGCGCCCTTACCGCAGCCCCTGGATGCGTGCGGCGATCACGCGGTGTCGGCGCAGCATCTCATCGAGGTCGGGGTGGACGGGCCGGCCGTCGCACACCACCAGCTTCCCGGCGACCACGGTGTGCCGGGCGGCGACCGGTCCGCACCGCAGCCACGCCTCCACCGGGTCAGTCAGGGCGCCGGCAAAGCTGATCCCGTCCAGTGGCCAGACCACCAGATCCCCGACCGCGCCGACGGAGAGCTCACCGATCTCGCCGGCCCGCCCGAGGCAGCCCGCGCCGCCACGGGTGGCGATCTCGAGGGCATCCCGGGCGGACATCGCCGCCGCCCCGCCGCGCAACCGCCCGAGCAGCATCGCGGTGCGGGCCTCCAGCCACAGCGACGCCGTGTCCGCCGAGGACGAGCCGTCGCAGCCGAGCCCGACCGGCACACCGGCCGCCCGCAGCTGCGCGACCGGCGCCAGCCCACCGCCGAGGATCATGTTGCTGCTCGGGCAGTGCGCGACCCCGGTTCCCCACCGGCCCAGCCGGGCGACCTCAGCCGGGTTCGGGCAGATGCAGTGGGCGACCCAGGCTCGGTCACCGCCCCAGCCGACGTCGTCGAAGTGCTCGATCGGACGCCGGCCGTAGGTCGCCAGGCAGTAGTCGTCCTCCTGCGGGTCCTCGGCGAGATGGGTGTGCAGCCGCACGTCGAGACGTTCGGCGAGCTCGGCGGTGGCCCGCATCAGCTCGGGGCTGACCGAGAAGGGTGAGCAGGGCGCCAGCGCGATGCGGACCATCGCACCGTGGGCGGGGTCGTGATGGGCGGTGACAAGGGCCGCCGAATCCGCGAGGATCTCGTCGGGATCCTGGACGACGGAGTCCGGCGGTAGGCCGCCGTCCTTCACCGACAGTGACATCGACCCCCGCGTCGGGTGGAACCGCGTCCCCAGCGTGCGGGCCGCGGCTATCTCGGCGGAGATCAGGTCCCCGGCGCCGCGCGGGTGGACGTACAGGTGGTCGGTGGTGGTCGTGCAGCCGCCGAGCGCCAGCTCGGTCAGGCCGATGTAGGCGGAGACGTGCACCGCCTCTTCATCGAGGCGTGCCCACAGCGGGTAGAGCGTCTGCAGCCAGGTGAACAGCGTCCCGGACACCGACGGCGCGAACGACCGGGTGAGGTTCTGGAAGATGTGATGATGGGTGTTGATCAGGCCGGGGGTGACTAGACAACCGTCCGCGTCCAGGGTGCGACGAGCCGCCGGGAACGGGTCGGTGGACGCACCGATGGCGCTGACCAGGCCGTCTGACACCGCGACCCAGCCACCGGGCAGCTCGCGGCGCTGGTCGTCGACCGTCACGACCATCTCGGCGCCGCACACCAGCAGATCGACGGGTGCGGGCCTGCGCCGTGCGATCATGGCCGCCGGTTCGAACGCGCGATCCAATACGGGCTCTTATCGGACGGGTAGGAACAGAATCGTGTTGACGTATCGCCGGCCGCTTCCGGTCGCGACTGCATGAAGGTATCCGCGCTGCGCCACCCGCGCCATCGCCCGCTGGTGGGCGCCGAGATCGAATCCGGCCAGCGGGCGCATCTTCCCGTTCTGAAGGAACGAGCCCTCGTAATTCCAGCTTTGGAGCAGTTCCACGGTTGCGCTGGCAGGGCTCCGGTTATCTTCGACTTCGATGATGAGGGCGGGACGCCAGCGGTTGATGATTCCCTCCGCGCCCTTCAGCGCCGACAGCTCATGCCCCTCCACATCGATTTTCACCAGGCCGACGTCCTCCAGGTCGAGCGTGTCAAGACGGATCGTCTCGATTTTCACGCTGCTGCCGTCGGGTCGGGGGATCAGCGAGGCCCGGCCCTCGGTACCCCGGCCCCCGGGCGGGAGCCACAACTCCGCAAAGCCGTCGGCATCGGATGCAGCCTTTGCCACCACCGTGACATTCGGCCGGCTGGTGCGGGCGATGAACGCTGCCAGGTCGGGATTGGGTTCCACGGTCGTGACACAACGGGCGTGCCTCGATAACCAATGGGTCCATGGGCCGTACCAGGCCCCAACGTCCAGGGCCGTCTGGTGGGGGGCCACGAACGTTCCAATCCGACCGAGTATCGGCTCGAACCGGCGGTGCGCCACGGCAATCGCGGTTGCGAACGCCCGATCGGGCACCAGTTCGGCGATGGAGCTCATGACAGCCACAGGGGGCTTCCTTTTCAAACGGCGACTTGTCAGGCGGACGTGCGGTCGCGACGGAAGTCGGACCGAGAACAGAAGAAACACGCTCTGTGCGCTTCGATGCAGATGCTGTGTTGCGGGTGATGCGCCGTGTTGCGGATGATACACCGTGTAGCCGGCGGCCTATCACTCGCAGGCGATTGGCCCAAGGATAGAGCATTGCGAGAACAGCGCGCACCCGGGTGCCGCTGCACGGGGGAGAGGCATGGTGGGATGCGAGATGATGGTGACGGACGGTACTTGGTATCGGTGACGGGCGGTAGTTGGTTTGGGTATTGTGGAGATCATCGATCCGGCCGACGTTCGGGTCCGCGACTATGTCGGGCTGACCGATGTGGCCCTGCGTCGACGGCGGGAACCCGCCGAGGGGCTGTTCATCGCCGAGGGTGAACTGGTCATCGAACGGGCCCGGCGCGCCGGCCACCGTCCGCGTTCATTGCTGGTCGGGCCGTCAAAGCTCGCGCTGGTGCCGGACGATCTCGACCCGGACGTCCCGGTCTACCTCGCCGGCCCGGATGTGCTCGCCGCGATCACCGGGTTCGAGGTGCATCGCGGGGCACTCGCCTCGATGTGCCGCCGTCCGCTGATTCCGGTGGCCGATGTTCTGGCCGGCGCGAGCCGGGCACTGGTCTGTGAGGACGTGGTGAGTCACACCAACCTTGGGGCGATCTTCCGTTCGGCGGCCGGGCTCGGGATGGACGCCGTCCTGCTCAGCCCGCGCTGCGCGGACCCGCTGTACCGCCGCTCGGTGCGGGTGTCGATGGGGGAGGTGTTCGCCGTCCCCTACGCTCGCCTCGATCCATGGCCGGCGGCGCTGTCGCTGCTGGTGGAGCACGGGTTCGCGGTGGTCGCGCTCACGCCGTCCCCGGACGCGGTGGCGCTCGACGAGCTGAGCACCCGACCGCACGAGAAGCTGGCGCTGCTGCTCGGGTCGGAAGGCCCGGGTCTGACGCAGGCGGCTCTTGACGCGGCCACCACCCGGGTGCGGATCCCGATGGCCAACGGGGTGGATTCGCTCAACGTCGCAGCGACCGCGGCGATCGCCTGCTACGCCCTCGGCCACCGTCCGGCAGCCACCCGCTGACCCGCGTGCTGTACTGGCCGTGCTGGCTGTGGTGGCGGAACCGGTTCTCAGGTGCTGGTGCGGAATTCGTCCCAGATCGACCGCCAGCGTCGGTCGGTGTCAGGGTCCAACTCGAGAATACGCTGGCCGGTGGCGAAGTACGCCGGTTCCACAACCGCGCTCGCCAGACTCGGTGGGAGGAATCCCTGTCCGACGAGTCCGGCGGAGGTGATGCGATTCTGCGGCGGCTGGTATCCGATCGCCGCGAAGTTACCCAGTACGACGCCGAAGTCGAGCATGTGGTTGAGGAACATGTGCGCAGCTACCGGGCTTTTGCCGGCCCGAAGAATCACCATCAGATCGTTGTCGGCCTGGTGGCGGGCGTCGGTCGGGGACCAGTAATGCAGGATGTTCGGGTCTGTATTTTTGGCCAGGTAGTTCCGGGCGTTGACCACGTCTCCGGACCATGCTTGGACAATGGGGAAGTGCCCGCCGGGCAGGTCCCGGTAGTTGGTGATCGTCGCTTTGGGTCGGGTCGTGCGGACCATGTCGGCCAGTTGGGTTCGGACGAGCTCTAGATCATCGCGTCGGTCGGTGTTCAGGTCGAGGCCGTTACGCAGCAGGACCATACCCATCACGGCGCGATAGTCGTTGATCACGGAGATCTTGTCGCGGTACCGGATGTCCCAGAAGACGTCGAACGGGTTGTCCCTTGCGCTGATGTCCTCGGTAATGATGTCCGACCGCCAGGCGATGCCCGTGTTGTAGACGGTGTACGGCACGGTGTAGCGCCACTGCAGGTCGTAGAAGGGATTGGAGAAGTCCGGCCACACTTGGCTGATGTTCGGGATGTAGCTGTGGTTCAACGGTCGTAGATGGCCGTTGCCGACCAGTTTGGGGAGTTGGTCATAGCTTGGCAGGTAGATGTCGTAGTCGACGGTGCCGGCCGAGATTGCTTCCAGCGCCACGCGGTTGTCGCTGAACGTCGTCACTTCGACGGTCACACCCGTCGAATCACGGAAGGACTTCAGCGCCTGCGGGTCGATGTAGTCGGGCCAGTTGAAGATCTTGAGGGTTCGGTCGCGTTCCGGCTGCAGGTCAGGCGCGATGGGCCGGTTGTCGCTGCTGATGGGCCAGAGCACGGGGTTCCCCGGACTGGGCTTGGGGAGCCGCTGGTCGGTGACCTTGCTGGTGGACGAATCCGAGCACGCCGCGACCAGCGCCGACAGCCCGGTCGCCGCGGCCGCGCCGATCGATCCGCGCAGGAACGAACGACGGCTCGTTGGTCGCCGGGGCTGCCGTCCCTGCATGGGCGCCACCTCAAGTTCTCCGGGGACTGGGGCCTGCGGGCGCGCGATCTGACGATCGTCGCGCGCCCTTTGGCCCTCTAGGGGGAGTCTGCGGGAGAGTACCGGGCTGTACCGTCCCTTATGTTCCCAAAAGAGGTTGCCTTGCCCAACAGGGGGTCCTAGGCGGCACTCCGTACGAACCCCTGATGGTGCTGGCGGCCTGGCCTGTCAGCACGATGCGTGACGTTTCACGTCGTGGCGCGCGGATCGTGGCCGGGCAGGTCGGGCACGCCACCAGCGGCGGTGCGCCGACGATGGGCCAGGGCGGCGAAGATCTCCATTGCGACCCGATGGGCGTTGTTGACGGTGTTCTCGGCGTGGTCGTAGGGGGGCGAGACCTCCACGATGTCCGCCGCGACCAGCGGGGTGTCCAGCGTGATCTGACGGACGGCGCGCAGCAGGTCCGCGGGTGTCATGCCGCCTGGTTCGGGCGTGCCGGTACCCGGTGCGAAGCCGGGGTCGAGCACATCGATGTCCACTGACAGATAGAGTGCACGGCACCCGTCCACAGCCTGGGCGATCGCGTCGGTGACAACCGCGCGCGATCCGCGTTCCCAGATTTCGTGCATCAGGTGCCACCGCATGCCCTGTTCGCGCATCCAGGCGAACACATCCGCTGGCGGCCAGTAGCCGCGTAGCCCGACCTGGACGAAGTTGCGTCCCCGCACGGCTCCGGACTCGATCAGCCTGCGCATGGGTGTCCCGTGCGAGGCAAGGTTGCCGTCGATGATGTGCGCGGTGTCGGCGTGCGCGTCGAAGTGCAGCAGGCCGAGTTCCCCCCAGCCGACGGCGTCGGCAACCCCGGACGCCGCCGGCCAGGTGATCGAGTGATCGCCGCCGATGATGACCGGCACGATGCCGAGCCCGGCCATGGCGCCGACCTTCGTACGGATGTTGCGGTGGGACGCCTCGGTCTGTCCGTGCGGGCAGTGGGCGTCGCCGGCGTCCACGACGTCGAGCCAATCGAAGATCTCAACGCCGAGATCGAGGTGATAGGTGCCGGGCTCGTAGGCGAGCGCGCGCAGGGCCCGCGGGCCGAAACGCGCCCCCGGCCGGTTGGTGGTCGCGATGTCGAACGGCGCGCCGACCACGGCGACGTGTGGACGACGGGCCGCGAGGTCTGTCAGCGCCGGCAGCCACGGCCGGTGGCAGAAGGTCGCCAGCCCCTCATAGCCGGGGGCGTCGCTCTGCGGGGCACTGTCCGGCGGGGCCGTGTCTGCCAGGGTCTTGGCTGGCGGAGTCGCATCGTCGGGAGCCTGGTTGTCGGCGGCCATCTGGCCAGCATGGCGTCTCCGTCCGCGGCGCGCAGACCGCGGCCGACAGCGGCCCTATTTGATCATTCTTCGTCGTGGACCCGTACCGCTTCCTCCTCGGGTGCGCCGACATACGGAGAGTCCTCACGGCCGCGACAGCGTCCGCCGATCGGACCATGTGCGATGAGCTCGCCGGTTGTGACGTTCCGCACGCCCTCGTCATCCGCCAGCAGCGGGGGCGAGGCGTCCGCCATGCCGTCAGGTTCCAGCCCGCGCCCACCCGGCGGGTCGTATGGGGCGTACACGTCGGCCTCCAGGACGTCGCCTGACTCCAACCGTGCCGCCTCGGCATAGGGATCAGGATCGGGCTGCTCCTGGGCGAGCAACGAGTCCAGGGACTCACCCGCACGCTGTTCCGCTGCGGTCGTCCCGAAGCGCTCGCCGGGGCCGAAGCGGTCTGGCGGATCCCAACCGTCGTCGAGCGGGTCATGCCCCCGGTCGGTCGAGCCGAGGCCGTCGCTGTCGAGACTCTCGGACTGCTCGAGCGGACCGCCATAAGTGTTGATGTAACCGACGTCGACGCTGTCGATGTCGCCGTCCGGCATCAGCTGCGTCATCGTCGCCTCCCGGTTGGATCAATGGATTCTTGATCAATGGCTTGCCGTCGTTCGGTGTCATCGGTGCATATTCCCGGGATGGACCGCGGGTAACACGCGAAGGCGCCCAGATCACCAAACCACCACCGGACACGCCTAACCGCTCGCACGGAGCGCCGGAGTCACCACGGACGGACGACAGGTGCCGAAGCCGACCCACCCCGCTTGCAAGCCGATTTTGGATAGCGTATAGCGTCCAGGTTTGTGACTACTGTCGCGGACCGCATTCTTGAGCGGCTGGCAAAGGTTCCGGCCGGCCTGGACGATGGACAGTTGGCGGAAGCGCTGGAGCTTCGCCGCCAGACCGTGAACCAGGTCTGCCGCCGACTGTCGGACAATGGGCGCCTGCACCGCGGGCCTGGCCCGAGCGGGCGCATTGTGAACAGGTTGTTGCCGCAGCACGATGCCTACCCGAAGCCTGTGCCGGCCCAGCCAGCGGTGCCGGCCCAGCCAGCGGTGCCGGCCCAGCCAGCGGTGCCGGCCCAGCCACCGGTGCGGTCACCGGAGGACGAGGCCGTGCCGGCTGAGGCCCTACCCGCCCAGCGGGTGACCCGGGATGCCGGCGAGGCAGGATTCACCCCTGACACCGCGGCGAAACCGGATGCACGGACGGTTCCCGCTCCCCGGGACGGGGCTGACGCTGCGGCGCAGGCGAAGCCCGAACCGAAGCGGGCGGCGAGGCCGCCCCGGGCGCCCCGCAAGAAGTCCGGCTCATCGGCGACTGACGCTCCTGGACAGCTACCAGCGCAATCGTCGGTCCAGCCGTCGGTGCCCGAACCCGGACGTCCGGACGCGACCGCCGTGCCGGACGCGACCGCCGTGCCGGACGCGCCGGCCATTGTTGCCTCCGACCCGGCCGATCTGGCGCGCGAACCGGTGCCGGTCGTCGAGCCACCGCAGGCCGCCCCGGCTTCGACGCCGAAGCCACCTCGGAAGGTCTCGGCTAGGACGAAAACCGCCCGCACCACGTCGAACGGGCGGGTCCCCGACCGCTCGGTCGCAGAGCTGGTCGCCACAGTGCCCGAAGCGTTGCCGGAGCCGAGCGACGTCGTACCTGCGGTCGTCGTACCTGCGGTCGTCGTACCTGCGGTCGTCGTACCTGCGGTCGTCGTACCTGCGGTCGTCGTACCTGCGGTCGTCGAAGCGTTGCCCGTCGCGTCCGGATCGACTGTCGACCGTGATCAGTTGTCCTCCACGGTGACGCTGCTGTCTACCAGCGCGCCCACGCCCGGCCCTGTTGCGGCTGGTACCGCCTTCAGTGATGGCGACTCCAGAAGTGGCGAGTCCAGAAACGGTGAGTCCAGAAACGGTGAGTCCGGGGACAGCGGGAATGATGCGTTCGCGGAGGACGGTCAGGTGCTCGTGTCGGCTCAGCCCATCGCGTCGGCGTCGCGCCGACGGTGGTGGCGGCGGTTCCGGACGCGCCACGGTGGTTGACCACAGAATTCTGATCATGGAGGTTGGTGCGGCTGCGGCCAGCCCGTCGCCTTGATTGCTGTGATGACAACGGCCGGGGCCCAGCCGTGCTCCGCGGGACGGTCCTGAACCGGCCCTGGCCTCATGCGGCGTTCGGTGTCGGAAGGACGACGAGCAGAATCCCAGCATGCGCAATAGCGTCTGGGGCAACCAGCGATCCCGGGGGAGAGTAATGCCCATACGAGCGAAGTCGCTCGTCGTCACAGCCGCACTGTCCGTCCTCGTGCTTGCGGCCTGCGGAAGCAGGGTGAGTAACCAGGGCACGCCACCCAGCAGCCCACCCCAGGTGGGCAGCGCGAACCCTGCGTCGGACATCGGTGTGACCGCGAACGATATCAAGGTCGGTACCATTGTCGGTCTGACGAGTCTACTGGGGCCGACGACGTTCTCCGGCTCCCTCTACGGGGCCAAGGCGTACTTCGACGCGCTCAACGCCGCCGGCGGCGTGAACGGCCGCAAGGTGACGCTCGTCCAGTGCGATGATCATGGCAGCGGGCCGGACAACGCAGCGTGCGTGCGCAAGCTCGTCGACGATGAGAAGGTCTTCGCGTTGGCCGGGGTGGCTGCGTTCAACTATGACGGGGCGCCGTACCTCAACTCCAAGGGCGTACCGGACATCGGTGGTCAGCCGATCAATAACGCCTACGACCAGTATCCACACCTTTACTCCCTCTACGGTAGTTACTACCCGCGGGACGGCAGCCAGCCCGGCTACGGTGGCACGCTCTACGCGGGCACGGAGAACTACGAGTGGCTCAAGAAGAACCTGAGCACCAAGACCGCGGGGGTCGTGTACTACAACATCGCGCAGTCCCAGCGCTATGCGAAGTCGGTGGCTGACGGCCTGCGTCAGGAGGGGTACACGGTCGTCGAAAAGGAGATCAATTTCGGGTTTCCGAACTTCGACGCCGCCGCGGTGGACATGAAGTCGCGCGGGGTTGATGTGATTTTTGATGCGATGGAGGACAACGGTAACCTGTCCCTGTGCAAGTCGATGCAGACGCAGGGATTCACGGTCAAGGCGAAGGTGACCACCTCGCAGGGGTGGACCGACACGTTTGGTAAGATCTTCGCCGATACGCCGGGCTGCCGGAACGCCACCTACGCGACCAGTTCGACCCGTAACTACAACGACACGAACGTCCCGGTCGTGGCGCAGTACCGGGCCGCGATGGCGAAGTACCAGCCCGCCCGCGAGAGCCAGCTGAACATGTGGACGCTTGAGGGCTATGCGTCCGCCGCGTGGCTCACCGATGCGATGAAATCCTGCGGCGCCAACCTCACCCGCGTGTGTGTCGAAAGCTTCATGAACCGACCGCAGGACTACAACGGTGACGGCCTACTCGCTCCGCGCAACTTCACGAAGAGTGCCACCCCGCCGCCGACCGATAAGAACTGCATTGAGGTCGCCAAGTGGCAGGACTCGGTGAATGGCGGGAAGGGGGCCTGGGTGACGCAGGGTAATGATCTGGATTCCAACTGCTTTGACGTCCCGAACCTGCCCTACCCGGCTGAGTAACCCCGGCCGAAGGCGGTGCGACAGTGGTTCTTCGCGCCGCCGGAGGCCGACATGGACGACAGGAAAGCCGGGTGCTGGTCGGAGCCGGTGGGTGACCATCGACTCCGACCAGCCCGGCGTCCTGGCCTGGAGGTCGGTCAGACCGGTTCCGCGGGCACGGTCGGCTTCAGTTCGGCGGGATCGCCGACAAACGAACACTCGCCGCGGTGTAGCACATAGACGACGTCTGCCAGGTTCAGAGCTTCTTCGGTGTACTGGTCGGCGAGGACGACCGTTGTGCCACCGACGGCCACGGTTGCCAGCCATTCGAACAGTTCGCTCGCGATCTTCGGTGAGAGACCGAGCGACAGCTCGTCGACGAGCAGTACCTTGGGCTGGGCCAGCAGGGCGCGGGCGAGGGCGAGCATGCGCCGTTCCCCACCGGACAGCGTCCCGGCTCGCTGGGTGAGCCGCTTAGCCTCAGCCAGCCGGGGGAACGCTTCCAGCGCCGGCGAGATGTCCCGCTGGCCCGATGCCTCCACGATGACCTGAAGATTCTCCCGTACGGTCAGGCTGGCGAACACCGCCCGCTCGTCCGGCACGAGCATGAGGCCTGCTCGGGCGCGGTCCACCGTGGACATCCTGGTGATCGTCCTGTCGCGCCAGGTCAACGATCCTGACCGTAGCGGTAACACGCCGGCGAGCACCCGCAGCGTGGTGCTCTTGCCGGCGCCGTTGACCCCGAGCAGCGCGGTGACCTTGCCGGCCGGAATGGTCAGGTCGAGACCGTGCAGAACCTCGATGGTGTGGTAGCCGGCCCGTGCGCCGGTGAGTATCAGTTCGGCACTCATGCCAGCGGCCCCTGGGCAAGGTAGACGGACCGGACGGTCGGGTCGTCGCGGACGGCGGATGGTTCGCCCTCGGCCACGATGCGTCCGCCGACCATCGCGTACACCTGATCGGTGACGGAGAACACCAGCTCGACATCGTGGTCGACCAGCAGGACGCCGACTCCTTCGGCGGCGACCTGGCGGAGCAGTGCGGACAGCCGCTCGGTCTCCTGCCCGTCGAGACCGCTCGCGGGCTCGTCCAGCAGCAGGACATCCGGACGGGCGCACAGCGCACGGGCCAACTCGACCAGGCGCAGCGCACCCGTGGACAGCGTTCCCGCGGTCACGTCCGCAATGCCGGTGAGACCGAGTGAATCGAGCGTACGGGTCACCATCCGCTGGGCTCTGAGGGTGCCGTGTGGCGTCAGCCCGAACAGCCCACCCGCGTAGTCGCGGCGCCTGTTCTCGGCGCCGACCAGAAGGTTGTCCACGACGGTCATGCTGGAGAACAGCGATGGCACCTGGAAGGTCTGCACCAGACCGCGGCGGGCGCGGACGTCCGGGGACATCCGGGTGATGTTGCGTCCGCCGAGTGAGACCGTGCCCTTGTCCGGTTTTTCCACACCGGTGAGCAGGCTGAACAGCGTCGACTTCCCGGCACCGTTCGGCCCGATCAGTCCGGTGACCTTGCCTGGCGCGACGGTTATGTCGACCTTGTCGACCGCGGTGAGCCCGCCGTAGCGGCGAACCAGCCCACGGCCGCGCAGCTCGGCCCGGCTCACGACGTCATCCCCGGACCGGCCAGGGCCTCCGAGTGCGTCAGAGCCTTCGCGTGTGTCAGTGTCGCCGGGCGCGTGACCGCCCGCACCCGGGCGGCGAGGGCCTGGCCGAACGGCGTCAGCGTCGGCGCATCCGCACTCGACGGGTACCGGTATCCCGCCGGCACCGTGACGGCGCCGGCGGTCAGCCCGGCGGATGGGAGAGACGATCGAATCCCGCTCGGGACGGGCAGCGGCCCGGCGGCGGCACGGTCCTCGGCAAGGCGGCTGTCCAGGAACGTGACCACGCCCCGGACGGCGGGGATGAGCCCACCCGGCAGCCAGCCCAGAGCAAGGGCGAGGATGCCGACGGCGAGGGTGGCGGAACCGGCCGGGGCCAGCGTGTCGATGGTGACGATGAAACCGGCCGCGACAACAGCGCCGACAGCACTGTCCGCCCCGAACACGACGACCGCGGTGAACCACAGCAGGCTGTTGAGCGGGGAGAATGTTTCGGCGTCGAAGGAGGAGGTGCCCAGCATCAGCAGGGCACCGCCGAGCCCGGCCACGACCGAGGAGACGGTGAACGCAAGCAGCTTGAGGTTGCGGACGTCGACGCCGATCGCGGCCGCGCCCTCGGTGTGGTCCCGCACCGCCAGCAGTGCCCGGCCCAGGCGCCCTTCATGGAGGTTGCGGACCACGAGCAGGCCCAGACCCAGGCAGGCGAGTTCGACGATGTAGAACCAGCGGTCGGACAACGTGTGGTGGGCGATGGACAGTGGCGTGACATGCAATTTGGCGACGAACGTCTGCTGGTTGAACACGAAGGCGTACACGACTGCTCCCGCCGCGTACGTCATGAGCGCGAGGGTGAGACCCCGTCGTCGGATCGCGGGATAGCCGGTGAGCAGACCGACCGGGGCGACCAGCAGCGCGCCGAGTAGCACGGCGACGAGGCCGGGCAGCGCCGGCAGCCCGAACAGCGCACCGGCGGCGAGCTTGGCGGACAGCAACGCCCCGAGCCCGGCGTAGCCGGCCACGCCCAGCGAGACCTGGCCGCTGTAGCCGGTGACGATCACCAGTGACAGGAAGATCAGAGCGATGGCCGGCACGGTGAAGGCATTGCGCAGGTCTGGCGGGGCGAACGTGAGCGGAGCCAGCAACAGCGCCGCGCCGCCCAGCTTGCCCAGGACGTCGCGGCGTTGTCCGCCGGGGCCCGGTGGGCGCGACGGCGGCGCGCCACGGCTGGAGAAGCGGCCGGTGGAACCGGCGTCTCCGCCGAGCTCGCGCAATCGGGGGACCAGCAGCAGCAGGATGAGTAGTGCGGCCACGAACAGGTTGGAGTGTACGGCGCGGAACAATGCCGCAAATGTACCGGTCACATGGAACTGGTCCAGCTCGCTCTGCAGGATGCCGAGGGCGAGTGCCGTGATGACCGCACCGGGCATGCTGGACAGGCGGGCGGCGACGACCACCGCGAAGTTCTCCAGGAGCAGTAGCGTGAGTCCGTACGGGGTGAGCTTCCCCGGTGCCAGCAGGATGCCGGTGAACCCGGCGAGGGTGGTACCGACGGCCCAGCCGGCAGCCGCGACCCGGTCGGCCGAAATCCCGGAGAGCTCGGCGAGCTGGCGGTCGTCCACCACCGCCTTGACCTGCCTGCCGAAACGGGTGCGGTTTGTGATCACCCCGAGGATCACGCACACGGCGATGACCAGGCCCAGTTCGGCTAGCGCGTCCACACGGATGTGGTTGTCACCCGGCAGCACGACCGCGCGGGCCGGGAACAGACTCGGCGCGTCTGGGCGGAAACCCAGCCCCCAGATCCCAGCGGTCATTCCGACGGTCAGGACCAGCACGCCCAGACTCGCCACCAGGGATTCGGCTGCGGAGGCGCGCCGGCGGGCGAGCGGGCGGAAGACGAGCCGTTCGAGCAACAGGCCGATCACCGGTGAGATCACCGCGAGGCAGAGCAACGCCGATGCCCAGATCGGCAGGTGCCATTCAACGACCATCTCGCGGAAGATGTAGGCGACCAGTGCCGCGATGCCACCTTGAGCGATGTTGAGGACACCGTTCGTCCGGTAGGTGATGAGCAGGCCGATGCCGGAAAGCGCGGCGATCGCGCCGATGGAGAGGCCAGCGAATGCCAGGTTGACGCTTGTCACCGCCGGCCCGCCTGCTGCGGCCGCGGGGTCTGGCCCGCTGGTCTCACGCGACGATCTTTGGTTCGCAGATGGTGCACGCCGTCAGGCCACGTGTCGCGATCTGCTCCGGGTCCACGGGCTGCGCCGGTTTCCCGACAATCATGTCGCAGGTGCGACGATGGTAAGTTCGTCCTGCGGGTACCGCGAACAGCCCCCCGTCGTCGTAGCTGTCCGCGCCCGTTCCGGCGGGGGCCGTTCCAGCAGGGGCCGTGCCCCTGACGGCACCGGCGGACGGGGCTGATCCCGCGCCGGCTGCGGCGACGATTAGCCTGTGCAGGTCGTCGACCTGATGGTCGCTCCGCCGGTCGCCCTTCGAGGTGGCGTCGATCTGGTCGGCGACCAGCAGCGCGCAACCGAGCAGGACGAGGGCGAGCCCGCCGAGCCCGCCGGAGGCGAAGTAGGGTAGCTGGCGTCCGGGATCGGTCTCTGCGGAAACACCCAGGTAGCAGCCGAACAACAGCACTCCACCCGCGACCGCCACAACCCAGCCGCGCACCGCGCGTACCACGTCGACGACCACTCGAGACGTCGGCCGAGGGCGTTGTCCACCCGCAGGCTGTTTATCCACCCTGTGTCTCTCCCCCAGAATGCGCTGCGGTGGCTGGCAACAGCCGGTGGTCCGACACGCGTCGGTCCCGGCGCGGCTGACCGGCCCCGATCAGCGTAGGTCAGATTAGTGCCCGACATGGACGCGTGCCCAGGGCTTTCATTGAAGGATGGTTCCATACCCGGCGAGGTCAGGCGGGAGCGAGTATCGCAGCAGCACCCATGACACATCCGTTCATATCGCCGATGTCGCCTACATCATAGCTGCCCGCCGGCTCAGCCGCCTTGACCGATCATCTGGACGGACGCTCGCGGGGCCGCGTGGTCCCACGCGTCGGCGACGATCCGGTCGATGGTCGAGCGGGTGGGGCGCCATGTCAGCTCCGCCCGGATCCGGCGGCTGTCGGCGACCAGCATCGGCGGCTCGACCGCCGGTGGCCGGCGCATCCGCGCTACGGTGCGGCCGGTGACGCGTTCGACCGCCGCGAGAACCTCGGCGACGCTGACGCCGACGCCCGTGCCGACATTGAAGATCTCACTGTGGCCGGGCGCCACGGCGTCCAACGCCGCGAGGTAGGCAGCAGCGATGTCGGCGACGTGAACGTACTCGCGGATCACCGCGCCGTCCCCGTTGACACCGAAGACATCGGAGGCACCCGATGCCACTGCCAGCGCCGCCGGGATGATTCGGCTCCCGTCCCTATCCGCATGCACGCCCGCGGCGCCCGCGATGTTGAAGGATCGGAGCACCACCGCGCCGATTCGACCGGTCGCCGCCTGGTGGGTGACGATCTGTTCGGCGGCAAGCTTCGAGGCGCCGTAGGCGTTCGTCGGTGCCGGCGGTTGGGTCTCCGGGATGGGTTGGGTCTCCGGTGCGCCGTAGACCGCACAGGTCGAGCCCAGGACGACGACAGGCGCGATCCCGCTGACCTCGGTGCCCCGTTCGAGAAGGCCCAGCAGGTTCACGGTGCCGGTCACGTTGACCGCGAAGTACCGCAGTGGGTCACGCAGGGATTCCCGCACCCGGGTCAGCGCGGCGAGGTGGCAGACCGCGTCGAACCCGCGGTCGATCCCTGCCGCCGCG
>NZ_CAUVXG010000028.1:0-12154 GCF_963555885.1 Protofrankia sp. Cr2 | reverse complement strand
GGCGGCGGCAGCTCGTTGCGGATGAGGGCGGTGACCTGATGGCCAGCCGCAGCGAGGGTGTCGGTGACGACCCCGCCTACAAAACCGGCCGCGCCGGTTACGAGAACACGCATGACCCTGGCGCGTTCAGGACGTGGCCCGCATGTGCAACCCCGGAAGCAGCGTTCCGCGATGGCGCCACGCGAGTTCCAGACAGGCCGCCGCCGAGGGAGCGAGCGGCTCCTGCTCGATCAGCCGGCGGACGGCCGCCGGCGTGAACGGAATGCCGTCACAGGCGCGCCGGCCCGGACCCGTGGTAACGACGGATCCTTCGGCGTTCATCGGCACCATCCCGCTGAACAGCGAGTCGAACACGTCAGCGTCTACGATCACGACAGTCAGGATCTCGCCGAAGAGCGTGAGCGCATCGAGGCCCACGCCGAAACACCACACCCGGACACCGCCGGAGCGACGGAACCGCTCGAGCGAACGGAAGGGCTCGCTGTTGTCGTAGTCGATCAGCGTGGAGCTGCTGCCGTCGTGTTCGGCATTGCCGAGAAGCTCCTCACTCAGCTCACGCATGATGTTGCGCCACAGATTGAAGTCCGTCCGGTGATGGGAGGCAGAGATCCCTGACGGCTGGAACACCCCGGCCGGTAGGACATGGTAAACACCACCGGCGGTGGCGACCGAGCCGGCACTGCGTCGGTGCAGGACGAAGCTGGCTCGGGTGGTGTCATGGCGGATGGTCAGTGTGTTGATCGAGGGCAGCGCGACCCGCCGTCCCAGGTCGAACGGGTCTCCGATGCGGCGCCGGAAAGGCAGCGCCGGCCAGGACAGGCCACCGCCGAGCATGGCGGCGGCCGTCTCGTGCGCGACCGACTCGCAGATGTCGAGGGCGTCGAAGTAGGTGGTGTGTCCGAAGGACATCCTCGGACGCCTGGTGTCCTCCGTGCGGGCTGCGTCCAGCAGCCGGAAGCTCAGGCGGTTCTCGAAGAGGGTGGGTCGGTCGAGGTCGCGCATGGCCCGCGTGTAGGTGCCGAACGCCGACCCGTCGACGGCGAGCGGGCGCACGTGTTCGGTCTCGGTACCGGCGCCCGAAACGGCCGGCGGGCTGACCGTGTCCGACCAGTCCAGCTCGATGTCGGCGATGTCGACCGGCGCGTCCCACATCCAGCCCGGCCGGGTCAGCAGGCCGTTACCGAGGCGGTAGGTCTCGGGATAGAGCTGGGCGGCGGCACGGGCCAGGCTGATCCGGTGATGGTTGAGGTGGTCGCGTGTCAGTCGCCAGGCGCGCTGGCTCGCCGCAACCCGCTCCGCCTGGGGATTGGCGGCTGCGACGTCTCGGCGGCCGTCGGCAAGGGAGCCCGCGGCCAGGCCCACGTCCTCGGGTGACAGCGAGAGTCTGCGAGCGATGTGGCGAAGCGTGGAGATGTCGTGGATCGCGCGGCGCCCGCTTTCGACCTTTGAGACATAGGACTGGTCGAAGCCGAGCCGTTCGGCGAGTTGCTGCTGGGTGAGCCCGTAGGTCTGCCGGTATGAGCGGAGCAGCGGGCCCACGCCGGCGGGACGCGATGTCTGGTGTGGAGGCGTCCACAGCCATGGTTGACCAGTCACCCGCAGTCCTTTCGTCCTACTTTGGGGTTGCTGGAAGTTCAGTATAACTAGTTAGACAACTGCTGGCTCATGGCTACAAAATGGTTGCTTCCAGTTAAATGCTTGTGTCACCGCACGTGAATATGATCATACGATTTGTTCGTGAACGGTCGGGCCGTGTCCGTGTCCGTGTCCGTGCGCGCGGGCTCCGGCTCAACGGTTCACGGCGCCGTCGGCGAGATCGAGAAGTACGACGACGACGATCAGCAGGATGATCCAGCGCAGGAGGCCCATCCGGCTCCAGAGATCCTTGGCGAGGCCTCGTCCGGCGCGACCGGCCAGAAGCAGGAGCGTGCACAGCGCTCCACCGACAACCACGAGAAATATTCCGGCGTTGCTGGGATCCACGCCGACAACGATCTCATGCGAACCGGCGCCGGAGGGCGAGCCCTGCGCCGGGACCGGTTGCCCTGCGCCGGCACCGATCGGTGGTGCGGGCTGGTTGGTCTCGGGCTCACACCGTCCGGCGCAACAACGGGGGATGCAGAGCGGTCGCCGAGCCTCGCCGGTACAGCTCGGCGGGCCGTCCCCCACCACGCGGCGCCGCCCGGGCGCCCACCGGCACCACGAAGCCCGTCGTCGACAGCACCTTGCGGCGGAAGTTGGGGGGGTCCAGCGGAGCTCCCCAGGCGGCCTCGTAGACGCGACGCAGCTCCGCCAGGGTGAACGGTTCTTCGCAGAAGGCCGCGGCGAACGGGGTGTACTCCAGCTTGCTGCGCGCGCGCTCCATGCCGTCGGCGACGATCGCCGGATGGTCGAAGGCGAGCGTCGGGCCGTCCGCCGACCCGAGATCCTCCACCGGCCACCACCGGGCTCGCGGGCCGTCGCGGTCGGCTCCCGGCGGCGGCAGGTTCGGTAGTAGTGCGAGGTAGGCCACGCTGACGACCCGGGCCCGGGGATCGCGGTCCGGGCGTCCATAGGTCCGCAGCTGCTCAAGATGACCCGAAGCGGCGACTCCGGTTTCTTCGGTGAGTTGGCGACGGGCCGAGGCGTCCAGGTCCTCGTCCACCCGGACGAGGCCACCGGGCAACGCCCAGTCGTCCTGGAAGGGCGGGGAGTCGCGCTGCGTGACCAGAACACAGAGCTGGCCGGCCCGCAATGTAAGCAGGACGACGTCCACACTCACCGCGATCGCCAGCCCGGGGAACACCTCCGCCGCGTCGTGCGGCGGTGCCTGCGGGCCGGGTACCTGTCGGGACGCTGCCTCCGCTGTTGCTGCCGCATCCGTTGCCGATTCTGCTGCCGCTGGTCCGGTCATGCCTGCCGCCATGGCCTCAACGTTGCCCGGTGGGCGCCCCGACAGCGATGACCGGCAGACACGGTTCGCCGTAGGAGATCGACCGAGCGTCCGCCGGCAGGCACGCCAGGGTCGCCTCGTGATGTGCGCGAGCCGCGAGCAGCCTGTGCGCGCCGGTCCGGCCGGCGTCCAGGACCGCTCCGCCGCGCACCAGCGGGACCAGCAGGCGGCGGTCCAGATAAGTTTCGCGCAGGCCGGTCTCGTGCGCGCCGGGACTGGACGGTTCAGCGCCGGTCGGCGTGGCGGAGCCGGCCGCGTCGATCGTGATCACGTCCACGACCGCAACCCCGTTGCGGTCGTGGCGGCGACTCACCCGCTTGCGCCATCCTTTTGTGCTCTTGCCCACTGACATCTTGGCAACACCCGTCCCGTCCACCTCGACGAGTTTGTAGACGAAGCCGGCGGTGGGTGCTCCCGAACCGGTGACGAGCTTCGTGCCGATGCCGTAGCCGTCGACCGGAGCGTGCGCGAGCCGGGCGATGACGTGCTCGTCCAGATCGCCGGTGGCGATGATACGGGTACTCTGCGCGCCGAGCGAGTCCAACTGCGCCCGGGCGGAGCGGGCCGTGAGTCCGAGATCACCGCTGTCGAGACGGATCGCGCCGAGCCCCGGGCCGGCCACCTCGAGCGCGGTCGCGATCGCGGCGGGAACGTCATACGTGTCCACGAGCAGCGTCGTGTCGACGCCGAGTGCGGCGACCTGGGCGGCGAACGCGAGGCGTTCGGACGGATGGACGAGGGTGAACGCGTGCGCCGCCGTTCCCGTGGTCGGAATGTCCCACCGCCGGCCCGCTTCCAGGTTGGATGTGGAGGTGAACCCGACCAGGTAGGCGGCTCGGGCCGCGGCGACGGCAGCCTGCTCGTGGGCACGCCGTGAGCCCATGTCGACGCATGGCCGGCCCGCCGCCGCGGCGATCATCCGCGCACCCGCGCCGGCGATCGCACTGTCGTGGTTGAGCACGGACAGCACCAGCGTCTCCAGCAGGATGCACTCGGCGAAGGTGCCTTCCACGACCAACACCGGGGTGTTCGGCATGAACGGCTCACCCTCGGCGAGGCCCTGGATGTCCCCGCCGAAGCGGTATCCGGCCAGGTAGTCCGCGGTGGAATCGTCCACGATCCCGGCGTGGCGCAGGAAGGTGAGTTCCTCGGGTCCGAAGCGGAACGACTCAAGGGCCTCCAGTATGCGTCCGGTGCCGGCGACCACACCGAACCGGCGGCCGGGCGGTAAGGCTCGGGTGAACACCTCGAAGACCACCCGGCGCGATGCCGCTCCGGACCATAACGAGGCCTGCAGCATCGTCAACTCGTAGTGATCGGTCAGCAGAGCCGTCGATGCCAGCGCCGAAGGGCGCATGGACGGCGATGTAGGCGTGGCCATCCCGACCAGATTAGGGACCTTGGCCGATAGGTGCTCGCGCTCCGGGTTGCAAAGGTATAAATCGGAACAAAAGGTAGGTCGATCATGGTTGTCCGAGGGCTGCAGGGTGCGCGGTGGTCGGGGGGAAGGCGGATCGTCGACGCGTCACAATAGAGGTCGTGCCACTTGCCACTGTCGCGCCCGAAGACATCTCGGAGGTTGACGAGACCACCGAGGACGACCGACCCTGGGTCACGATCGTCTGGAACGATCCGGTGAACCTGATGTCGTATGTGACATATGTCTTTCAGAAGCTGTTCGGTTTCAGTCTGGACAAGGCCAAGGCCCTCATGCTCGACGTGCACCACAAGGGTCGGGCCACCGTGTCCGCCGGCACCCGGGAGGAGATGGAGCGCGACGCCACCCGTCTGCACGCATACGGCCTGTGGGCCACGATCGCGCAGGACTAGCAGGGACTATTCTGCGCCGGCAGCAGGCTTCGATCGATCAATTGTGATCTTGGGTGGGAGAGCGTGTCCAACGGCTTCAGTCGTACTAGAGACGGCATCCAGGTAGCCCTCGGTCCACTGGAGGCGACGCTCCTGATCGAGCTGATCGGCCAGATCGACGCGCTGCTGGAACCGCCACCGGTGGACGACCCACTGGAGGCGATCGTCGGGCTGCGTGCCGTGGCGCCGCCGCCGCCGGATGACCCGGCCGTGGCGCGGCTCCTGCCGGACGCCTATCCCGACGATCCCGATGCCGGCGCCGACTACCGTAGGCGAACGTCGGACGACATCCGTGCGGGCAAGCGCGCGGCCGCGCGCAGGGTGCGGGCCACCGTTCCCGCGACCGGCGGGCAGACCGTGCTCGATGACGACCAGGTCCAGGACTGGCTGGTCACCCTCAATGACCTGCGACTGGTGTTCGGCACCCGGCTCAACCTGTCCGACGATGCCTCCGCCGAGGCTCTCTACGCGATCGAGGGTGACGATCCACGCAGACCTGTGGTCGAGTTGTACCTCTTCCTCGGTGACATGCAGGACCAGCTCGTGCACGTATTGCTGTGACGCCGGCGGGTCTTGCGCACCATGTCGGCCTGATGGCATCCCGTCGCCGATGCCACTCGTCATACGGTGGATCCGTGCTGCGTATTGAACGAGCAGTCTATGAGGCCATCGTCGCCCATGCCCGACGAGACCACCCCGACGAGGCCTGCGGGATCGTCGCGGGACCGGCCGGCTCGGACCGTCCAGAGCGCTTCGTGGCCATGGAGAACGCGGAGCGGTCACCCACGTTTTACCGGTTCGACTCCATGGAGCAGCTCAAGGTCTGGCGTGAGATGGACGACCGGGATGAGGAGCCGGTAGTGATCTATCACTCACATACCGCCACCGAGGCGTACCCCTCCCGGACGGACGTCTCGTTCGCTTCGGAACCGGGTGCCCATTACGTCCTCGCCTCCACCCGCGACCCGCAGCGGACCGAGTTCCGGTCGTATCGGATCGCTGACGGAGTCGTCACCGAGGAGCCCGTGGAAATCGTCTGAGGCGTTCACGACGTTGTGCTGGGTGGCTGACCGTGTCCCCCCGCGTCGATTCTCCGGGCGAGCGCTGAACCGGCACGGTCAGCGGCTGCCGTGGGATGGGACACCTCGTCCTGGCAGAGATGATGATAAGGAGTTTGGTCGCGTCCGGCGGTGACCAGCGAGACTGAGCAACACCGTGCAACACCGTGCAACACCGAGAGGAGCACCATGGCAGTCCAGGTCCGCGTTCCGACGATCCTGCGCAGCTACACGGGTGGGTCCAAGGTCGTCGAGGGCGTCGGTGACACCCTCGACGCGCTGTTCATCGACATCGACAGCCGTTTTCCGGGTCTGCGGGGCCGGCTCATCTCCGGGGACGGCGGCGGTGAGCTACATCGCTTCGTGAACATCTATGTCAACGATGAGGACGTCCGTTTCCTCGGTGGTCTTGATGCAAAGATCGCTGATGGTGACAATATAACTATATTGCCCGCCGTCGCCGGTGGCTCCGCCATGATACCGGCGACTTCGGGTGAGGTAACCATATTGCCCGCCGTCGCCGGTGGCTCCGCCATGATACCGGCGACTTCGGGTGAGGTAACCATATTGCCCGCGGTCCCCGGAGTCCTAGCAGGCAGGTAGGTCAGAAGAGCTGATGCGTTTCGATTCTCTGGTGGACTCGGTAGGCCGCACCCCCCTGGTGGGCCTGCCGAGGCTCTCACCGTCACCGGATGTACGGCTGTGGGCCAAGCTGGAACAGGACAACCCAACCGGTTCCATCAAGGATCGCGCGGCCTTGTGGATGATCGCCGATGGTGAGAAGCGCGGCATTCTCACTGCCGGCGCGACCGTCCTTGAACCGACCTCGGGTAACACAGGTATCTCGCTGGCCATGGTCTGCCGCCAGCGTGGCTATCGGCTGATCTGTGTGATGCCCGAGAACACCTCCGTCGAGCGGCGTCAGTTGCTCGCCATGTGGGGTGCCGAGATCGTCAACTCGCCTGCGGCCGGCGGCTCGAATGAGGCAGTGGCCGTAGCCAAGCGGCTGGCCGCCGAACATCCTGACTGGGTGATGCTCTACCAGTACGGTAACCCGGCAAACGCGCAGGCGCATTATGAGACGACCGGGCCGGAACTCCTTGAGGATCTCCCGTCCATCACTCACTTTGTCGCGGGCCTCGGCACCACCGGGACGCTGATGGGCACCGGACGTTTTCTCAGCGAACGGGTACCGGATATCCGGATCGTCGCGGCGGAGCCCAGATACGGTGAGATCGTCTACGGCCTTCGCAATATCGACGAAGGATTCATTCCCGAGCTTTACGACGGGAGCGTGCTCACCACCCGTATCTCGGTAGGTCCGAAAGAGTCACTACGTCGAACCCGGGAGCTGGTCGAGACGGAGGGAATCTTCGCCGGGATCTCGACCGGGTGCATCCTGCATGCGGCATTGATCGAGGCCGAGAAGTGCGTGCGGGCCGGCCAGCGTGCCGATATCGCCATCATTGTCTGTGACGGCGGCTGGAAGTACCTGTCCACCGGCGCCTACGCGGGCACGCTGGAGGAAGCCGAGGCGGCGTTGGAGGGTCAGCTCTGGGCCTGATCGGAAGCCGTGGAAGTCTACCTGGTCATCGACCTGGTGTGGTAATGGTCACGATTTTCCGTCCCGTGCCCGGGAAGCGGTTGGGATGCCTACGTGGGCCGGGGTGTCCAAAATTCGACACGGGTATCGTGACCACTGCCACAGGGTGAGAACCCGATTTCGGGCTTAGTCTGATCGCTCATGAGCGGCGCGCCCATCGGGGTATTCGACAGCGCAGGCGACGGCCACACCGTCACGCAGGCGATCCTCGATCAGCTCCTGTCCGACTCCACCCGTCGTCCCGTCCGTGACACGAGGCGTGGTCTCGGCCGACTGCGACCGCTGGCCGGGCCGCACTGGTCGGCCGGCGCCTCCATGGTCGAAACCACGCGGTCCGAGGGTGGGGAACCGCGTGACATCCGGCCGACCGAGGTGGCCTCCCGTGCAGCCGTGGCGGTCACCGGCGTCCGTGAGCACGACTGTTCGGCCCGGGTTGCAGCCCGGCGCATGGGCGTGACCCGACGTGCCTTCCTGGGTGAGGCTGAGCGTGGTGAGACGAACAGTCGACAGCCGCCGGTACCGACCAGGATTCATCTTGCGCCATTTCAGGAAGTCGATGTGGACACAATAATCCCGGGTTGCACTCGTAATCCTTTGTTGACCGGCGTCATCGGCTTTTTTATGGGAGAGGGCGTCACATTGACGAGCAGCAGGAAAGAGATCGTGCAGGATGCCTGCCGGGAGTCGGCTCGGCTTCGCATAGGCGCACGGCCGCGGATCGTTGTGGCGGGATTCGTGCCGGCGGGAGCGGGGGTGGCCCGATGAAGCTCACCGTGCTGGGTTGTTCGGGTACCTATCCGGGACCCCGGTCGGCGTGTTCCTCCTATCTGATCGAGTCCGACGGCTTTCGGCTTGTGGTGGACGCCGGGAACGGGTCTATGGGAGAACTACAGCGGCACTGCGACCTGCGGGACGTCGACGCGGTACTCCTGTCCCATCTGCACGGCGACCACTGCCTTGATCTTGTGGTGAGTGCCTACGCCCGTCGTTACCATCCCGAGGGGATGCCTCCGAAGCTTCCGGTCTACGGGCCGATCAACACTCAGGAACGTCTCTGTGCGGCGTTTGAGCGTTGGCCCGATGATTCCCTGGCTGACATCTACGACTTTCAGACGATCAGTCCGGGACGGCTGAACGTGGGTCCCTTCCGGATCGATCTGGAAAGGGTGGAGCATCCGGTCGAGGCGTTCGGCATGCGGGTGACCGCCGACGGGCGTTCGTTGACCTACTCGGGTGATACCAGCGCCTGTGACCAGCTGCTACAGCTGGCCCGAGAAGCTGATCTGTTCTTGTGCGAAGCGGCTTACATGGATGTCCCGGACAATCCGCCGGGTATTCACCTGTCGGGGCGTGAGGCGGGGGAGCACGCCGCCAAGGCGGATGTCGGACGTCTCGTGCTCACCCACCTCGTGCCATGGGGTGACACGCAACGCAGTTATGAGGAAGCGGTCGGCGCTTTCGACGGTCCGCTGGCTCTCGCCGAGACCGGAGCGGTCTACGAGCTCTAGGGCTTGTCCGGTGGATATCGGGCGATGTGTGAGTCTTCGGGTGTTGGTGGCGGGTTGTGGCCGCTCGGCGGTCACAACCCGGGTCAGCCAGCGCTAAGAGCCTGCGCGCGACGGCCGTGCTGTCCGCTTGCCACCTGCCGGTAGGGTCGATCGTCGTGAAGCGTTCCGACGGCAGGACATTCGACGAACTGCGGCCAGTAGTGATCAATCGTGGTTGGCAGGACCATCCCGAGGGCTCTGCACTGATCGAGTTCGGGCGGACCCGGGTGTTGTGCGCAGCCTCGGTCACCGAGGGAGTACCGCGTTGGCGCAAGGGCAGCGGCCTGGGCTGGGTGACCGCGGAGTACGCAATGTTGCCGCGGGCGACGAACACCCGTAATGATCGCGAAGCGGTGCGGGGTCGCATCGGTGGCCGTACTCACGAGATCTCTCGGCTGATCGGCCGCAGCCTGCGTGCCAGCATCGACCTCAAGGTGCTCGGAGAGAACACGATCGCGATCGACTGCGACGTTCTGGTGGCCGACGGCGGCACCCGCACCGCGTCCATCACCGGCGCTTACCTGGCTTTGTCGGACGCGTGCGCATGGCTGGGCCGCCCGGATGCGATGATCCGTAGCGTGGCCGCGGTGAGCGTCGGCGTGGTTGACGGTCAGCCGATGCTGGACCTCGCCTATGACGAGGATGCCGGCGCTGACACCGACATGAACGTGGTCTGCACCGGTGACGGTGGCTTCGTCGAGGTCCAGGGAACGGCGGAGGGTGTGCCGTTCGATCGGGTCATGCTCGACCAGCTGCTTGATCTGGCGGCCCAGGGATGCGCGCGACTGACCGAGATCCAGCGGGCGGCCCTTGCCGGGGTGCGTCCGGTGCCGTCCGGAGGGCCACGGCCGGCGACCCGATCGTCGTCCCGGTGATCGTCGATGGTCTCCAATGAAGATCGTGTGGTGAGTAAGGTCGTGCCCACGCGTGTCGTGCTGGCGAGCCGCAACGGCGCCAAGCTCGTCGAGCTGCGCCGCATTCTGGCTGCCGCGGGGCTTACCATCGAACTGTTGGCGTTGCCCGACGGCCCGGATGTCCCTGAGACCGGGGTCACCTTCGCCGAGAATGCGCTGATCAAGGCGCGGGACGCCGTGCGGGTCACCGGTTTGCCCGCCGTGGCGGACGATTCAGGGCTTGCGGTCGACGCCCTCAACGGGATGCCCGGGGTACTGTCCGCGCGGTGGGCCGGGTTGCTGCCGGGGGTGCCCGCGGCCGAGCGTGACGTCGCCAACAATGCGCTCGTCCTCGCCCAGTTGGCCGATGTGCCCGCGGCGCGGCGCGGCGCGGGGTTCGTGTGTGCGGCGGCCCTGGTGACCCCGGACGGCACCGAACAGGTCGTGCACGGTGAGATGCGCGGACGGCTGCTGACCGGGCCGCGCGGGACCGGCGGTTTCGGCTATGACCCGCTGTTCCTGCCTGACGGTGAGGACCGGACGAGTGCAGAGCTCAGCCCGGCCGAAAAGGATGCGATCAGCCACCGAGGGCGGGCCTTCGGAGAGCTCGCGGGTGTCCTACGGGCGCGGCTGGGTATCTGACCGCGCCCACGGACCGGCTCCCGCCCGTTTCCGGGGCGCGGTCGGACATGTCCGGAGCGTTCCACGTAGAGATCTACTGTCGGGCGTTTGGCCACGTTCCGTGATTGACCTCCCGGTGTCGTGCGGACGACAGCGAATTCCGGCAAAATACATTGCGATAGACCACGCCAAAACGGGTACATGGAGGCCAATTGCCGTGTAAGCTAGAACCACCTGTAATCGATCAGTGACTATTTGCTATCGGCAGGGTAGGTTAAGGACGCGGCTGAGGTGTCCGGGTCGTTCCCATCCGTCCCCGACTCGTGACACCCCAGTCGCGTCCTCGATCACCCTCGGTGGCTGCTGATCCGAGTCATGGGTGCGCAGACCCTGGCGCGCAGGTATTGGTACCCCAGGCATTGGTGCCCCAGGCGCCGTCGGCGCGTGGGGAAGGGGAGCGTCAGACCGGCATTCGGGGGCTCCGGCACCAAGCACCGGTGCCTGTCCTTGCCCGTCGCCGCGTAGGTCCTGATGTCGGTCGCTCTGAGTCAGTGCCCGTGTACGTCACCCATCGCACCGTGTAGCGCTTCATCAGCGTCCTCCGGGTGCACGTGCGGGTAGCTGGTGGTCTGGTCGAACACCGTGTGGTCACCATCCGTCGTGCGGCGACGGTCCGTGTCGATCCCTTCCTGGATCTCCGGATTCGCGCACAGTACCGCCGCTGGCCACCATCGTTCGACCACATCCTGGACGGCATCCAGATCGAACTGGTCGTCGACGTGCGCCAACGCGTTGCGAAACTCCGCCTCGAACTCTGCCCGGCGTTCCGGATCGAGCGCGGCATGGACCGCCGGCCCGGTCTTGTCCACCCGCATCCGCACCCCGTACAGCGGGGTCGTCACGTCCGCGTCAGCCATGGTCCCATTGTCTCGTCCTGCTGTCGGGACTGCAGGCGGGGGCATCGTTGCGTGCTTGTCTGCCCGACAGCAGATCAGTCGTGACCGTAGGTGCTTCTGCCGGTAGGTATAGGGGATGAATCTGGACGCGGCTGAGGCACGCATTCGGTTTGGCGCCGGCGGGGTCGCCCGGCTGGCCACGGTGGACGCGGGCGGGCAGCCGCACCTGGTGCCGGTGACCTTCGCGCTCCACGATGACATGATCGTGATGGTCGTGGACCACAAGCCCAAACGCTCGACGGCCCTGCGCCGTCTGGCCGACATCACGGTCAATCCGAGAGTCAGCCTGATTGTCGATCATTACGCAGACGACTGGAACCAGTTGTGGTGGGCGCGTGCCGACGGCGTCGCCCGCATCGTCGAGCACGGATCCGCCTGGCGTGACGCGATTGACCGGCTGGTGGCGAAGTACGGCCAGTACCGGGAACACCGACCGACGGGCCGGGTCATCCTGGTGGAGGTCCGCCGCTGGACGGGCTGGGCCTATGCCGGTGCGAGTGGGTGAGTACGAGCAGGAGCCCGATGATTCGGACGGTACGTCCGGATCCGCTTGCCCGGCCTACTGATCCGTACATGGTGGTCATCTGCGGGTAACGCGACCATCACATGATCAGGAGACGCTTACGTAGTGAATCTTGCCGTTTGGCGAGATGGGGTGGGATGTCGGATCGGGAG
>NZ_CAUVXG010000027.1:38729-68240 GCF_963555885.1 Protofrankia sp. Cr2 | reverse complement strand
AGGTAAGATCTAGATTTATGAGCGCAGTCGACGACCGGAGCCGCGCACATGCGCTGGTCGGCGACCTGCTGGGTGAGTCCGATCAGTTTTCCGAGCGGGCTGTTGCGGTGCTGAACGCCCATGCAGCGGCGCTCGCGTGGGTACGCGACACCATTGGCGTCTACCCAGCGCCGGCTGGCATCGCTGCGGAACTGAACAACGTCGCCGGACGTCTGCGCAGCGGGGCCGACGATCGTGATCCGGTGGCAGTGCTCGGCCGGGCCGCGGTCGAGGCGCGGCGCGCGCTCCTCCGGCTTGTCGAGGACGACGTTCCACGCGTCCGCCTGCGGTCGCTTCCTGTGTTCGACGGCCCCGACGATCTGAGTGAGCGGGTCGACGAGTAGCTGCCCCACGCAGCACCCAGGAGAACGGTCCGCTGAAACCCTCACCGCTGGCCCCGGACAGCGCAAACCCCGGCCGTTCCTCGTCCGGGGAGGGACCGGGGTTACTTCCTCAGCTACTGCCTTGGCACTTCAAGTATGCACAGCGGAGCGCGGTCGCGCATCGCGACACCCGGCCCGCGTCCCCCCTCGCAAGGGCGGCCTCTTCCGGCGCCGCTGACACACCATCGACCCGGCATCCACCAGCGGGCCGACGATCGTGTCGGATCAGCGGCGTACGGTCAAACGGCAGTTGCGACCTTCAACCCTGGACCCGGACAACACAAACCGCGGTCCGGCAGACCATCAGCTCCACACCTCCGGAGGTCCGTGCTTGACATGGCGACACCCAAGCGACCGAAGCTCTACCACATCGTCCACGTCGACCGTTTACCCGCGATCCTCGCCGATGGTTGCCTCTGGTCCGACGCGGTGATGTCACGCCGATCCGGGAGTGGCACGACGATCGGCATGAGCCAGATCAAACAGCGCCGGCTGGTCGTGCCGGTAAGCCGTCACGGCGGCGACTGTGTCGGCGATTATGTTCCCTTCTACTTCTGCCCACGTTCGATCATGTTGTATGTGATCTCACGGGCGAACAACCCGGAGCTTGCCTATCGCGGTGGCCAGGATCCGATCATTCATCTTGAGGCGGACCTCCACCAGGTGGTTGCATGGGCAGATGCGTCAGCGAGACGGTGGGCCTTCTCGACCTCAAACGCCGCAACGATCTACACACGATTCTACACGGGGTTGGAGAACCTGGACCAGATCAACTGGGTGGCAGTCGAGGCGACGGACTTCAGGTCGACCGATGTGAAGGAGCGTAAACAAGCCGAGTTCCTCGTGTACAGATCATTTCCGTGGGAGCTTGTTGATAAGATTGGTGTGCGGACGCGGGAGACGGCTCAGCACGTCGAGCAGGCTCTGGTCGGCACGCGGCACCGGCCGGAGCTCGCGGTCAGGACGGAATGGTATTTCTAGAGAGGAGGCGTCGGCATGATCGAGTACCGGCAAGGCGACATATTCACGGCGGATACAGAGGCTGTGGTCAACACGGTCAACTGCGTCGGCGTCATGGGCCGGGGTATCGCGCTGCAGTTCAAAGAAGCCTATCCGGCCAACTTCCGTTCCTATCGTTCCGCCTGCGACCATGGCGAAGTCCAGCCGGGTCGAATGTTCGTCTTCGAGACGGGATCACTGACAAACCCGAGACTCATCGTCAACTTCCCCACCAAACGGCACTGGCGCGGCGCCAGCCGCATGGAGGACATCGAGGCAGGACTTCGCGCCCTGGCCGCGGAAATCCGGGCCAGAAACATTCGGTCAATCGCGGTTCCACCACTCGGCAGCGGTCTTGGCGGTCTGCGCTGGGACGACGTCTATCCCCAAATCGAGGCCGCACTGGGAAATCTCGATGATGTACGTGTGATTCTCTTTGAACCACGTGGCAGCGTGACGAAACCGGTTGTATCCGCACGACCCGAGGTGCCGATCATGACCCCGGGCCGCGCCGCGCTCGTCGCCCTGGTCTCTCGCTATCTTGACGGGCTGATGGATCCGTTCGTCACGCTCCTTGAAGTCCACAAACTCATGTACTTCATGCAGGAAGCTGGTGAACCACTCCGACTGCGTTACGCCAAGGCTTTCTACGGCCCCTATGCCGAGAACCTGCGACATGTACTGCATGCTGTCGAAGGCCACCTCATCTCCGGGTTCGCCGACAGCGGCGATGTACCAGACAATGAGCTCACGCTGCTACCAGGCGCAGTCACCGACGCGGAATCCTTCCTCGCCGGCCAGTCGGCGACGCGTGCCCGGTTCGACCGCGTCGCAGACCTCGTCCAAGGATTCGAGACGCCCTTCGGCCTCGAACTCCTCGCCACCGTGCATTGGGTCGCGGCCCAGGAGGGCGCTACGACTCTCCAGACCGCGATGGAGCGTACATACGCGTGGAGCGCCCGTAAGCGACGTTTCTCCGAAGAGCAGCTCGGGGTGACATGGGACACCCTCAGTAACAAGGGTTGGCTTCGCCCAACAGCCGGTTGAACTCCGCGAAGTCGGTTCGACGTTCCTCCGGCCGCACCAGACGGCCACTCGACATGAGATCACCGAGCCGACCAGCGGCCATGGCTTCTGCGTAACCAGGGAGGTCGGTCAGACGGTCAAGGTGGCTGTAGCCGTCATCGATGCTCCGATAGCAAGGGTGCAGACCGTTTTCCAATTCTTCGATGACAAGCAGCACACCGGCCGGCGGCCCGTCAGGAGCCAGCGGCAGCGTCGCCTCGGTAAACGACTTGAACGCCGTCAACCGGAGCTCCCGTAGGACCGCACGTGCCACGCCCCGACTGTACCCACCGCCGCCACCGTCATGATCTGCCGACGTAGCCTCCAGGTCCAGGTCCAGGTCCAGGTCGTGGCAGGGCCGGTCCGGGCGCGCGTGACCTGAGCATGCTTGACCTGAAGTTCGCTTGAGCCTCTAGCCTTCCCTCGGACGGCCGGCACCGCAGGCCGGCAACGGGCCGGCGTCACCGAGAGGTATCCCATGAGCAGAGGTAACCCATGAGCATGGAAGTCACCGCCTGGATGTCGATGCACAAGGCGATGAACGCGCAGGACGAACGGCGCCCCTTCTCCAAGGCCACCCTGCGGCGCATCGGCGGGTTCGCCCGGCCGCGCCGCCGGCAGCTGACCTGGTTCCTGCTGCTCAGCGTTGTGACGGCGGTCCTCGCGGTCGCCACACCGGTCCTCGCGGGCCGGGTCGTCGACGCGATCGTGCGCGGCTCGGCCGTGCACGTCGTGGTCGAGCTCGCGGTGCTCATCGCCGTCATCGCGGTGGCCGAGGCCGGCCTCGGGCTGGTGTCCCGGTGGCTGTCGGCAACCATCGGCGAGGGCCTCATCCTCGACCTGCGCACCACCGTGTTCGACCACGTCCAGCGGATGCCCGTCGCCTTCTTCACCCGAACCCGGACCGGCGCGCTGGTCAGCCGGTTGAACAACGACGTCATCGGCGCGCAACGGGCCTTCAGCAACACGCTCTCCGGCGTGGTCAGCAACATCGTGGCGCTTCTGCTCACCCTCGTCGTGATGATCAGAATCTCCTGGCAGATCACCCTGCTCGCGCTGCTGCTGCTACCGGTCTTCGTCCTTCCCGCGCGGCGGATGGGCAGCCGACTGGCCCGGCTCGAACGTGAAGCGGCCAACCACAACGCGGTGATGAGCACGCAGATGACCGAGCGTTTCTCCGCGCCCGGCGCGACGCTGGTGAAACTGTTCGGCCGGCCCGCACACGAATCCGCCGCGTTCGCCGTCCGGGCGCGGCGCGTCCGCGACATCGGGGTCCGCTCGGCGATGGTGCAGTGGGTGTTCATCACCGCGCTGACCCTGGTCTCGGCGCTGGCACTCGCCCTCGTCTACGGGCTCGGTGGTTTTTACGCGCTGCGTGGGCAGCTGGAGCCCGGCGCCGTCGTCGCGCTCGCGCTGCTGCTCACCCGCCTCTACGCCCCGCTGACCTCGCTGGCCAGCGCCCGGGTGGAAGTCATGAGCGCTCTGGTAAGCTTCGAACGTGTGTTCGAGGTGCTGGACCTCGAACCGCTGATCGCAGACAGCCCGGACGCGCAACGGGTGCCAGAAGGAGGGGTGGCGGTGGAATTCGACGACGTCAGTTTCAGCTACCCGCCCGCGGACAAGGTCTCGCTCGCATCGCTGGAGGAGGTCGCCGTGCTCGACGCCCGTGGCGGTGTCGAAATCCTGCACAACGTCTCGTTCCGGGTCGAACCCGGGCAGCTGGTGGCGCTGGTGGGCTCGTCGGGCGCCGGGAAGTCCACGATCGCGCAGCTGACAGCCCGGCTCTACGACGTCGACACCGGCGCGGTGCGCCTGGGCGGGATCGACGTCCGCGAGCTGACCGCCGAGTCCATCCGCGCGACACTCGGGATGGTCACCCAGGACGGGCACCTGTTCCACGAGTCGATCCGCGCGAACCTCCTGCTGGCACGCCCGGAGGCTACCGAGGACGACCTGTGGGAGGTGCTGGGCCGCGCCAGGCTCGCCGACCTCGTCACGAGCCTGCCCGACGGGTTGGACACCGTCGTCGGCGAACGCGGCTACCGCCTGTCCGGCGGCGAACGCCAACGCCTGACCATCGCCCGGCTCCTGCTGGCACGGCCGCGGGTAGTGATCCTCGACGAGGCCACCGCGCACCTGGACTCCACCTCCGAGGCCGCGGTACAGGCGGCCCTGGCCGAGGCACTCACCGGACGGACCGCGGTGGTGATCGCCCACCGGCTGTCCACCATCCGCTCCGCCGACCTCATCCTCGTCATCGAGGACGGGCGGGTCGTGGAACGCGGCACCCATACCGAGCTGCTCGCCACCGGCGGACGGTACGAGGAGCTGTACCGGACGCAGTTCGACCAGCCGGCCGCGGTCGCCGCCATGGCCACGATGGCTGCGGCCGGATAAGGGCCGCGACCGGATAAGGACCACGGCCGGTTGCGGAAAACCGGTGCACGCCGTAGGCCGGTCCGGCGATGATGGATGCGGTGTCCGAACGGTCACGCATCCGGCATGCGAACGCGCGGGCGCTGGAGGTACCCGAGGGCGGGCCGCGGGAAGCGGGCTGCGCGGGCCTGGCTGAAGGGGGATGCGTGTCCGCTGCTTCCACCGCACGGGACGGCCCAACCTCACCCGACGGCCCGACCCGGCCGCCGCCTCTCGTCCCACCACAGCCTGGTCCGCAGCCCCCCGTCCGGCCACCCCTCATCCCACGGCTCGCCGCGACCGTGCTCGCCCGGCTCACCGCAAGCCCCACGGCCGCCCGCTGCGTCCGGTTCTTCGACGACCAGGGCGGCCGCGTCCTCGCGATCATCGCGCTGAACCTGGTCGGTGCCCTGTCCTTCACCGCGACCCCGTTCATCCTGCGGCACCTGATCGACCACGGCCTGGCCGTGCCGGGCGCGTCCGCGCTGCTCCCCCAGGTGGCGCTGTTGCTGGTCGTGTTCGTATTCGACGCCGTGACCGGCGCGGCGTCCCGGGTGATCGGCTCGCGGCTCGGTGAAACGGTGACCAGGCGCGTCACCGTCACCGTCCACGACCATCTGCTGCGACTGCCGTTCGGCTTCTTCCCGGGCCAGCGCCAGGGCGAGCTGCTGTCGCTGTTCGGCAACGACGTGCACGAGGTCCGCGCCGCAGTCTCCGTCTCCATGCCGCACGCGGTCACCGCCGCGGTCACCGCCGTGGTCGGCACGGCCACCGTTTTCGTCCTGGAGTGGCGGCTGAGCCTGCTGGCGGTGCTGCTGGCCCCCGGCGTGTTCGCGCTGACGACCCTCGGCCGGCGCCGTGGCCGTGAGCTGACCCGGCAGCACATAAAGCTGCGGTCCGCGCACTTCGCCCAACTCGCCGACACCAGCGGCGTCGCCGGTGCGCTGCACGTCCGGCTGTTCGGCCGTACCGACCACGAATCGGCACGGTTCGCGACCGTTGCCGACGACCTGGAGCGGATCGCCGTCCGGCGCACCCGGGTCTCCGCGGTCGCCGGGCTGATGTCCTCGGCCGGAGCCGCCGTCGCGGTCGTCGCGGTGATGGGGTTCGGTGGCTGGCTGGTGAGCAGTGGACGCACCACCATCGGCACGCTGATCGCCTTCGCGTCCGCGTTGCTGTACGCCTACCGGCCGGTGACGAGCCTGGCGGAGAGCCGCTCGGACCTGCTGGAGGCCGGCGTCGGCGTCGAGCGGATCTTCGGTCTGCTCGACATCCCGCCCGATCCCCGCAATCTGCCCACCACGACCACCACGACCACCAGGGCCATGGCGAGCACCACGAGCACCACGACCGGCACGACCGGTCACCGCGCCGAAAGCGCTGGTCAGCGCGCCGGAACGGCCGTCCGCGAACCGGTGCCCGGTCAACGTTGCGCACCGGCCGGTAGCAGGGCCGCCCCGGACCTGCTCATCGACCACGTCTGGTTCCGCTACCGACAGGGCCGGCAGGACGCCTGGTCCGCCGCGGGACGCGATCCACAGCGCCGCTGGTGGTACGTGGGAGACCCCGATGAAGATCCTGCGACGCTCCGCGATGGTCGCGGTGGCACGGCCGGGGACGACACGCAGCGGTGGAATCTGCGCGACCTCACCCTGGACGTCCGGTCCGGGGAGAAGACCGCGGTCGTCGGGTCCAGCGGCGCGGGCAAGAGCACCCTGGGCTCGCTGCTCGCCGGCATCTATCAACCCGACCGCGGCCGGATCCTCTGCGGCGGCGTCGACCTCGCCGTGATGGACTGGGACGAACTGCGGGCGCTCGTCGGCGTCGTCCCCCAGGACCCGTACCTCTTCCACGACACGATTGCCACGAACATCCGCTACGGACGGCTCGAGGCCAGCGACGACGAGGTGGCCACCGCTGCGGTCGACGCCGGCCTGCGCCCGCTGCTGGACAAGCTGCCGCGGGGTGTCGAGACGATGGTCGGGGCCCGCGGCTACCAGCTCTCCGGCGGGGAACGCCAACGGCTCGCCCTTGCCCGGGTCCTGCTCGCCGACCCGCCCGTGCTCGTCCTGGACGAGGCCACGTCCCAGCTGGACTCGCTGACCGAGAACGTGGTGCAGGAGGCGCTGTCCCGGCTGGGCACCGGACGCACCCGGGTGGTGATCGCGCACCGGCTGTCGACGATCGTCGACGCCGACGCCATCCACGTCCTGGACGCGGGCACGGTTGTCGAACGGGGCACGCACGACGAACTGCTGGCGGCAGGGGGCGCCTACGCCCGCCTCTACGCCCGACAGGTGGGCCAGGAGCAGTCCGCCAGCCATCAGTGATCCGAGGCTTCAGTGACCTGGGCCTTCAGTGATCTGGGGCTTCAGTGACCTGGGGCTTCGGCCTCCACAGACGTCGGCTCGGCCCAGCGCCGACCCCGACCCCGACCGAACCCGACCCGGCATCGACCCCGACCCCGACCCCGACCGAGCACCGAGCACCGAGCACCGAGCACCGAGCACCGAGCACCGACAAAGATCGGCGCGAGTTTGTTGTCAGGTACGCTTTTCGGTCCGAAAACCGTACCGTACGACAAACACGCGCCGATCATCACTCGGATCTGATCCGGTCGTCTCCATGCATAGGCGGTGGCCGTGTCAGCGTGCCGCGACTCGTCGTCAGCGTCCCGAGCTGACGGTTGTGGGATGGATGTCCAGCTCGTCGAGCCGTTTCCACAGTGACGCGAGCGCGGCGACCGGATCGCGGAAATACGCCGAACCCCGGACCCGCCAGAACTTCCAGCCCTGCCGCTCAAGTACCCGTTGGCGGCGCAGGTCGGTCTCCCACTGCTGCGGACCGTGGAACTTGTCACCGTCGCATTCGACCGCGAGCCGGGCACGGGCGCCCTCCACGACCAGGTCGATACGAAAATGACCGACGTGGTGCTGCGGGGACACCCGGTAGCCGCGGCGCAGGAGCTCCCGCAGCACGGCACGCTCGAAGTCGCTTTCGCACCGGTCCTCGAGGGCTTCGGCCCGCGCCCGCGGTGTGTTGACGCCGTAGGCGTAGGCGAGCAGCTGCCCGCGGACGTCGTCGGGATGCAGCACGGCGTGATCCACGGTGTGGAAAATCCACAGTTGGTCGCGGGCACGACTGGCCGCGACGTTGATGCGCTGCTGGTCGGCCTTGCGGGTCGCGGCGGAGCGGTTGTCGTCGGCGACGACCGACACGAAGATGACGTCCCGCTCGTCACCCTGGAAGTTGTAGGGGTCACCAACCCGGATCCGCCGGCGCTCATACTCCTCGGCGCCGAGCTTGTCCACGAGCGTCTGCTCAATCAGGCGTCCCTGCCCGGTCCCCAGCAGGGTGACGACCCCGAAGGTCATGCCGTCGTACGCCGGATCGTCGCAACAGTCGAGGATCTGCTGGACGAGAGCGAGCGCCTCGGGTTCGTTGACGTCGCCGTACTGGCCGCGGGTGCGTGCCCCGTCGGGCACCCGGACCGGCCGAACCGGCGCGCCGATGTCGGTGCCGGTGCCGAGATCGGTCGCCTCCCGCAGCGGCAGAATCTTCCCGTCGTAGAAGCGGTTGGAGAACTCGATGATGTCCGGTACGCACCGGAAATGCTCGCGCAGCAGCACCTTTCCCGGAAACACCCGGCTCGCGGTGTCGTAGAGGCTGGCCTCCACGTCGAGCAGGGACCGCTGCGGCAGGTCGGGCAGATGTGAATCGATCAGCTCGAAGACGCGCTCCCGGTTCACACCGACGGCCGCCGGGCTGATCTGCTTGTCGTCACCCACGATGACGACCTTGCGTCCAAGCGCGAGGACACCGAGGGACAGCACGTCGCACTGGCTGGACTCGTCGACGATGACCACGTCGAACAGATCGGTGCGGCGAGGGTCGAAGCTCGCCAGCACCCGGTGGATCGGCATGATCCAGACAGGGACGGCCCCCATCGCCGCCGGCATCTGGGCACGGGCCTCGGCCTCCCACTTTCCGGCGAATTTGCCGGTGCCCTTGCCGATCCTCGCCAGCGCCTGGAGCCACCCTTCAAGCGCGCGCCGCTGGTCGTCCCGCAGGCTGCGGTGCATGCCAAGGCGTGCCCCGCGGGCGGCCGACTCCAGCACCAGCCGGCGCACCTGCGCCCCGGCGTCGGCGACCTGCCGCTGGAGCGCTTCAGCGTCACCCCGACCGAGTAGAGCCTCCAGCCAGGTCTGGGCCTGTCGCCACCGCCACAGCCGGGCGAGGTCCTGCGGCTGGCCGCAGACGGCGGTGTCTCCCCCGGAGTCGATGACGCGGCCGGCCCAGACCGGCGCGGCGACGGCGAGTAGCCCGGCCAGTAGGTCCCGGCGAGTCAGAGCGGGCTCCAGGCCGGTCAAGCGGGCGATCTCCTCGCAGGCCGCCTGCCAGGCGGCGAAGTCACGGCGGGCAAAGGTGTCGCGCAGTACGCCCCACAGCGGGCTCGCACCCGGCTGCCCCTGCCCGGCCTCGAGGGCCGTTCCGAGCTCGTCGAGCCGCGCTGTCAGCGCCTGTTCATCACCCCGCTTCGCGGCCGCCGCGAGCACGTCGGCGATCTCTCGCAGCTGCGCGCCGGTGGGCCGTGCCGGGGCATCGGGTAGCACTGTGCGCAGCCGGGCCACCAGCGCCGGTGCGTCCATGGTCTCCCAGCTGATCGCGCCACGCAGCAGGTTGACGGCGTGTTCGAGCCCGGGGAGGAAGCCCGGACTGTCGGCGGACAGCGGTGGCGCGTGCAGCTGGCTGACCATTTCGCCGTACCGGCGACCCGCGCTCGCCCGGGTTACCCGCTCGCGGACCGCCGCCCGGACGGCGTCGACGTCGGTGGGGGTCCGCAGTTCGAAACCGTCGACCCGGGCGGTGGCGTGGAACTCCTTCAGGCCCTTGTTACCGAAGCGTGGGATGCCCCTATGTGCGGCGAAACGGGATTCCAGCTCGTCGAGAAAACCCTCCTGCAGACGGGGGTCACCGTCCGGGACGACGATCTCCCTACCGGACGTCCGGCGCCGCGCGTCCACGATCGTGCCGGCGCATTCGGCGAGCGCCCCGGCCTGCTCCGACCAGAATCCGGCCAGCATCGCGGACTGGGCGACCTGACCGCGGACGCCGGCCAACCACGGCTCCTCCAGCTCGGCGATCAGGGCAGCCGCCCGCGCGACGTCGCCGACCAGGGCGGCGAGCGCCGGTCCGCCGAGCATGTCGACGGCGGGCAGCACGACACCCCGCTCTTCAAGATCCGCGAGTTCGTCCCGGAAGCGGTCGAGGGTCCGGTGTTGCACGATGAGATCTCCGGCGGACGGGATCGCCGTGAGATCCGGAAGCAGGCTGCGGGCGGCAGCCGCGTCGGCCGCATCCGTCGCGCCCGCAAGGTGCATCAGGTCGGTGAATTCGGCGGCACTCAGCGGTGGACGCTGATCAACCGACAACCGGTCCGGGATGCGGCCCCACTCCGGCTCGTGGCGGGCGAGCCAGGCGCCGACCTGTGCGGCCTTCGCCGGCCCCTCGGGGAGCGCAAACTCCGCGGCCTCGTCGCGGAGCAGCTCCACCAGGCGCAGCTGGAGGTTGCGCTCGCGGGTCCGGGCCGCGTCGAGGTCGCGCCCGAGCGCCGCAAGCACGACGGTCTCCGCGACCGGTTCGATGCCTGAGACCGCATCCATGATGGTCTGGACGGAGGCGCGCAGTTCCCCGAGCGCGGCCTGGTTGGAGCCCAGCACCGCGATGGAGAAGTCGCGCAGCTCCGCCGGGATCTTCTCGCGGAGTACCGCGAGCGCCTGCTCGTTGTGCGCGGTGACCAGCACCCGCCTGCCGTGGGCGACCAGATGGCTGACCAGGTTCGCGATCGTGTGGCTCTTACCCGTGCCGGGCGGCCCCTGCACCGTCACGCCCCGGGAACGGGCGAGCCTGACGGCGATGCGCTCCTGCTCGTCGTTCGTGGGCAACGGCATAAGCAGCCGCTCACCGATCGCATCCCAACCGTCGTCCCCCCCTCCCCCGCTCTCGCGGTCACCGTCACCGACCGCCACGGTGCCGTCGCCTTCCTCCGCCACGATCGCGGCGAACGCCTCCGCGAAGGTGTCGGCCTCGGCGAGTACCTGGCGCAGCTCGGTGTAGAAGCGCCGGTGCAGCGCCGGGCGCGGCCGGACGAACAGCACCCACGTGTCGACCAGCATCGCCGCCGCGGCCGGGACCGGCACCGCCGGGCCGGGTGCCACGTGCGCGTCAAGGCCGAGGGGCGCGACGGCCTGGGCGTACACCTCGGCCAGACCGCCCTCGAACCACGGATCGGGCGGGCTTGCCCGCACCCGCTCCCGCAGTGCCGCGAGCTCCTCGAGCGCGGCGAGCCCCAGGCCCTGCAACGGGTCGGTCTCCACTGAGGGCAGCCCGTCCGGCACGACCGACAGGACCCCGGTCTCAGGGTCCATCCCGATGGTCACCGGCGTGAGAAGCAGTGGATGGTTGACGGCCTCGCCCGTGACCGACCACGACAGCACCCCGTGGCCCCACATCAACTCGTGGGTCGCGCTGTCCCGCTGCAGGCGCAGTCGCAGGTCGTAGAGGCGCTGGTACAGCGCCCTGGCCTGGCGTGCCGGCCGGGCCCGCTCCGCCCAGGGCTGCCAGTACCCGGCGACCCAGCGTGCCAGCTCGGCCCGCACCGGCTCCGCCCGCACCAGCTCCGCCCGCACCGGCTTCGGCCCCTCGCCCTCGCGCCCCTCGCCCTCGCGCTCCGCGGACTCGTCGAAGTCGACGGGCAGCAGCGGCGGCCCGGACAACGTGATCGTGGCGGAGGACACCTGACCTGCCAGCGGCTGCGGCAGCACCGGCGCGACCGGCTCCTCCACCTTCCCCACCGCCAGCCACGCATCCCTGTCAGGACCCGGGCCCAGAACCACCCCAGGGTGCGCCGGAACGTCGGCCGGCCGGATCAGCGGCGGCTCGTAGTCGGCCAGGCGCCGCTTCGGCTTCGTAGACAGCTCCGAGGAGAGAGCCGCGAGGTAGTCCAGCAGACGCAGCGACCGTGCCCTGACGTCGTCCTGACGCGTGCCCACGACATCCCCCACGATCGACTCGTCCATCAACCCGCCACCTGCGGGACGCCGGCGGCAAAGCTGTTGTATCGGACGTGTCCGACAGTTTCGGCGACGCCCACCAACCGGCCGCGCCGCCGTCGACCGTGGAGCCGACGACGGCCACGATCAGTCAGGTAGACCACCGAGTCGGTCTCCACCGCTCGTCGCCCGTTGTCGCCGGCTCCGTCTCCAGCAGCCGCGCCCGTGTCTCGGTCGACCCGACTCCCTACCCGGTACTCACGCAGGTAGCCGATCCCGCTGCACCACAACGCCGAAAGGGTGATCGAGAATCTCACGGTTCCGCACTGAACAGGTGCTGTAGGAACCGCTCCGGCCTGGCGAGAAACCCGCGCATCAGCACCACCGGTTCAGCCTCCTCATAGTCAACCCGCTCGATCGTGCCGTCCGCGTCGATCTGCAAGATCAGCGCTCCGGGAACAGCGAGCAGGATCGGCGAGTGCGTGGCCACTACGAGCTGTGAGCCCTGGGCAACCAGCTCCCCGATCCGTCGCACCAGAGCCAGGCACCCGCGTACCGACAATGCCGCCTCCGGCTCGTCCAGCAGATACAGCCCACTCGGCCCGAAACGGTGAACCACCAGATCGAGAAAACACTCGCCATGGGACCGCTCATGAAGAGATCGCCCCCCGTACGCCGGTAGCAGACCAGGGTCTTCCCGCTCCAGCCTTTCAATCTCCGTGGCCACGTTGTACAAGCTCTCGGCGCGGAGAAAGAACCCGGTGCGCGGCTTGGCGACGCCCCAGCTCAGTACCAGATGCTCGGCCAGGGAAGATTCGGTAGCGCGAGTAACGAACCTGAACGACTGCGAGCCGCCCTCGGCGTTGAATCCGGCGGCCACCGCCAGCGCCTCCACCAGCGTGGATTTGCCGGTGCCGTTGTCGCCGGCCAGGAAGGTCACTCCAGGGTCCAGATCAAGCGGGCCGTGCTGGGCCAAGTATCGTACGACAGGCAAAGCGAACGGATACCCGCCGATGGCGGCGCTCGGATCGAGTCGGACCTGCCGGATGAACCCGCCCTTGGCCGTCCGAGGCGTTCTGGTACGGGAACTCGTCATGATCATCACGCTCCCGCAGCTGTTGCCATCGACCCGTCTCTCCCTCAGCCATCGCCACCATTGTGCCGGCCGTGGGCAGATGCGCCGGGCCCATGGCGTGGCGTCGGCGACATCCGGTGAGCAGGAGCCCCGACGTGGTCAGTGGTCGGCGGCGGGTGACCAGTCCTCGGCGAAGGTCTCCATCTGCGCGATGACCAGTTCGATCGCGGCCTTCTCGGCGGCGGTCAGATGCTGGTTGCGGTACCGGTTCATCAGGTCGATGAGCCGGTCGAAGAAACTCTTCTGCCGGACGACGTTGTGCTTAGAGCGCCCGGCAATAGGGGACGCGGCGTCGCGGGGCTGGGGTGCGCACCTCGCCACGTTGTCGTCGACGCGCGCAGCTTCGCCAGGTAGGCCTCGTCGAGGTGGGAGAGGTCGGGCCGGTCGAGGCGCGCCGCCGCGTCGCGGAACCTAGGCGGTGAGCGGAAGCCGGCCGTCCTGGCTGTGGTTCGCCGGCAGGCTCGCGTCCCGCAGGTGATCGACCGTGCCGAACAGCGCGTCCCGGTACGCCGTGGGCCGCCGGGTCGCGAGCACCGCCCGCCAGTCGTAGCCGGCCAGGATGTCGAGCAGAACCTGATGCAGACCCCGGACCTTGGCGAGCATCTCGTCGATGTGACGCCCCATCGGCTGTGCGGCCTGGTCGTCGGCGGGCGGCGGGAAGTCCCCGTGCCGGCAGCGCCAGTTGGTCACCACGGGACGCTGGACCCCGGCCAGTTCGGCGATCTCGGACATCGAGATGAGCAGCGTCCCGGTCTCGGTTACGTCCGGCATCGCTCCACCCCCGATCCTGCCCCGACCCGGGTACCACGGCGTGTCCCTGCCGGGCCTGGTCAGCATACGGATCGAAGGTACACACATTCGGCATATCAGCCTGATAACCCTCATTATCAGTTAATTTCTTGCCCTCCCGGTAGATCTGGCTCGAAGCCGTCAGTTTCCCCGGACAGTCTCCCGCGAATCCGGGCCGATGTTCAGCGCAGCCAACCCAGCTCAGGTCTGGAACAGTGATGTGACCACTCGTCATACTGTTCGGCGAGCATGACTTCCCATACGGCACGTTCATACCAACCGTCGGCCTCATGCACCTGGACCGGATGGGCAACAAGGGCCAGCCCGTCCGGCACCTCACCCGACGAAGGCCTCGCCCCGATCGTGACCACGTTTGGGTTTAACCCGGTTTCCAGACGCCGCCGACGCAGCCGGCCCGCGACGGCCAACGCCAATCGGGAGCGCGCCATCGGCATGTAATGCGGGTGGATCACAACCAGCCCCACCGTCGACAGATCCGCCACCCCGACACCGGCCCCGATCAGTACATCTGAACTGACCCTGCGGAAGTCGTGGAACAGCATCTCCTCGCCGTTCCCGGTAAGCCGACCGGTTAGCGCACCCACGATCAGGGCATCCTGATATCCCACTGTCAGTCCCGGCAGCCGATCTGCTTCGAACTCCCGCCCTGTCGCGTCCGTCACGGCCGCGCCACCCCGACCGCCGTACCCGGCACAGTTTCACGCACCGTTACCATACCCCGGACTCCCTTGATCAAATCGAACCGGCACCGTACGGTTCCGGCCGGGGACCTCTGTCAGCCCGGCCGGAACCGCCAGCGAGGACTATCCGGGCAGTACCGATGCCGTCACAATGCCGGCGTCGACTCAGTACTTTGCCGTCTTTTGGTCGTCTTGGGCCATCTCTCTGCCATGACCGAGAGAACCTGCCTGAACGCTCTAAGGTGTTGGACGGGCCGAGCTGTACGTGAATCTCCAAAGGGGTCTGCCATGACGCAAGCGACCGACACCGGGTCTCGGACCCTGTTAGCCCGCCTGATCGCGCAACAGCATTGGACTTGTGACGACTTCCGACGGCACTTCGAAAGCGCGGCGCGGTCCCTCCCGGACACGTCCGCACTGTCAGTGAGTACCCGGCAGGCGAACCGGTGGCTTACCGGCGCGCTGACCAGCCGACCGTACCCGGCTGCGTGCCGTGTCCTCGAGAAGATGTTTAACTACTCGGTGGACGACCTACTGACCCCGGACGTCCGCCGTCGTGACGTGCACACGCCCGACGTCGAACCGCTCTCCGTCGGACCCGGGTCGATGCCAGGCGTCAGCGAACGAGCCGCATCGACGTGGCCCGCTGGCGACGCAGACCTGGCGTTGGAAAGGCAGATCGTCATGTCGACGCGCCGAGCCCGTGAGTTCCTGCCGCTTGCCGAAGGGTCCAACCTCGGCCCCAACACAGTCGCTCAGATCTACGATGAGCTTCGCCGCCTGGCGAACCGCGACGATGGGCACAACGGTATCGGCCCGGCCGCCGCATTTCCTGACCTTGTTGACCTACAGGACCTGATCTTCCGTCTCCTTGAGGGGCGACAGCGGCCCGAGCAGACCCGCGATCTGTACTTCCTCTGTGCTGCGGCGTCTGGGATGGTTGCGAACGTCATCGCAGATCTCGGCGACCCGATAGCGGCGATCGCGCATAGCCGGGTCGCCTACGTATGCGCCGAGAACGCCGGCCATGAGCCGTTGAAAGTGTGGATCCGCTGCGTCCAGAGCGTCACCTCGTACTGGGCCGGCTGGACCATGGAAGCGGCCCGTTACTGCCGCCTGGCCTCCGAGATCGGCCCTGTGGATGGAACCGTTGCGGCGTTCCTTCCCGCGCTCGACGCTCGTGCGCAAGCAGCACTGGGTAACGGGGATGCGACGCTATCGGCCATTCGCCGGGCCGCGGAGGCCCGTGAGTCCCTTATTCCGAACGATCTCGACGCAATCGGTCTCGATCTCACCTTCACCCGTCCACGCCAGATGTATTATGTCGCGGACGCATACTCATGGCTTCCGTCTCACAACGAGCCCGCGGAACAGGCTGCATTGGATGCGGTCACCGCATACGAACAGGCTGCGCCGGACGAACGTACGTACATTGCCGAATGTATCGCACGTACTGATCTCTCCCTTGCGCGGGCCCGATCGGGGAACCCCGACGGGGCAACGGACGCGCTGCGCCCGGTTCTCGACCTGCCGAACAGCCTCCGTTGTGTATCCATCCGGCGTTCAGTAAAGCGCGTCCACAACGCGCTCGCGGTGCCGGCCCTTGTCTCGTCGGCCTCAGCCCGAGCGTTGATTGCCGAAATAGAGTACTTTACTCGCACCGCGCCGGTGCCCGCGCTGCCTATTTGACCAGTTCGACACGGAAGATCGACGCAGTCCACGTCGAGGCTTCCCCTTCGCCATACAATTCCTGCCGCCGGAGCCGAGATGACTACTGCCCGGAATCAGCCGATTTGTAGTGTCGTTATGCAGCCGACCACCCTGTGCAATCTAAACTGTTCATATTGCTATCTTCCCTCGCGAAAAACTCGTATGACAATGGCGCCAGACGTTGCGCGCGCAGTCGCGACAGCAATCTCTGACCAACATAATCAGCCCAGTCAGATGGAGGTTATTTGGCACGGCGGAGAACCGCTTACCGTCGGCACAAGCTGCCTGAGCGAGCTCTTCGATTGCTTTGCCGAGAGCGCAACCGTCCACATCATCCAAACGAACGCGACATTGATAGACCACAATTGGGCTTCCTTTTTTTCTGATCGACAAGTCCATGTCGGAGTCAGCATCGACGGTGATGCTGCGGCCAACGCAGGGCGTATTGACTACGCCGGCCGTCCGGCGTTCGAAAGGATCATGAACGGAATTAGCGTGCTCCAGGCGGCGAAAATTCCTTTCGACGTTATCGCTGTCGTTTCTCAGCCGCATCGCAAGCGTGCCGAGTCCTTGTATACTTTTGCACAGTCAATCGGCTGTAGGTCCTTAGCTATCAACATCGAAGAACGCGAGGGAGTGAATACCCGCTGTCAAGACACCGATATCGACGCCATCAGCGACTTCTGGTCCGCGCTTGCCGAGTCTTGGATCGCCGCGCCCACGCTACCTATACGGGAAATCGACCGACTCCGAAGCTTCGCTGGCAGCCATCGTGGAAGCATCAGCGGATCGCCGTTGGACGACCCCTTTCCCACCGTGGCATGGGATGGCAGCCTTACACTGCATTCGCCGGAGCTAGCCGGATTCACCTGTGATCGCCTCGGTGACTTCGCCTGCGGAAACGTCCTCACAGCGCCGATGATTGATCTGATTACCCAGGGCCAAGAAGCAAGATGGGTCCGCGAGTACGCTAAAGGTGTCGAGCTTTGCCACCGCACTTGCAGTCTATTCGAATTCTGTCAAGGTGGACCCGCCGCAAACCGCTATTTCGAAACCGGCTGGCTCGATATCGCGGAAACCGACTACTGCCGCAACAGCAGGATTGCTTTGGTTGACGGAATTCTCGCCGATGGTCAAGATCTGAACAACGATCCACGGCGGCGGATAGCCGAGTCTTCGCAATTCCGGTTAATCCAGGCGCTTGCTGATTCCAGGTCGACGCCCGGTAAGTTTGACAACCGCCCTTCATGGGATAACTGAGGTAAAAAGAACAGGACGTTCGACAATAGACCATCCTGGGATAACTGGAACAAGAAATGACGCCAGCGACGGGATCTCACCTGATGGTAATCCCAATCTCGGCCGCCAAGATCTCTCCCACCTCCGTCAGCTGATCCGCTGATATCTGCGCACCCCGGAGGGTAATCAGACCGCGCATTCCTTGAAGCCGCGAATCACGCAGATCGCTACCGACGGCGGAGGATGCGTCGAAATGGATTCCCTCAAAATTGCAGTTGCGGAATACAAATCCGTCCAGTTGACCGCTGAAGGAGGCGTCACGGAACGTGCAGTTCTCGAAAAGAACGATCCCGGCGGAACGTCGACACTCCCAGACCGAGAAGTCGAACCGGCAGTGGTAGAAACCAGCGTCTTCGAGCCGGTCCAGCGACACGGCCCAGCCAGTCGCCCGACATCCTGTGAGCTCTACCCTGCGGGCAGTAACATCACTCCACCTCGAATTCGACAGATCCACGCCATCGAATACTGTGTCGGTGCAGTCCACAGGTCCCAACGATGCGCCCGCCAAACCGGTGCCAGCAAGCAATGACCGTGTAACCGATCCCTCTCCGCGAACGCCAGAGTGATCGCCCGCGATACGACGTTCATCGAGCTCAAAGTGGCCACGCAACAACGTGGCATCAGTTGCCAAATCCTCTAGGTTGACCGCAGGCCGCCGCAACATGCGCCCATCACCCAGGTCACGAAAATCCATGTCTTCAAGTTTAGACCTCGTTGCGCACGTGGCCGCCGTCCTACCAAGGTCATCTTTAGGCGGAGGCCGTCAGCCAAGCGTTCGACGACTGCTTCGACGAGCCAGAATGGGAGGATCCGGCGTGAGCAACCTAGTCACCCTCGAAGGGCGGGCCAACCCGTGGCATCCGACAGCCAGCACGGTCGACGGCCCGGTCCTGAACTTCTACGACGTACCCCTCGCCGGTTTGTTCTCCCAGGACTGGCATCATTTCCTCTATCAGTGCATACTCGGACATATCGATGATGTCGGAATCTGGGTCTATACACCGATCGCTGATGGTGAACGCGCAAAGCTCGAAACAGCAGTCAGCCCAAAACTGCAGGAAGAATTGCAAAAGCTACGCGATGGTCGAAAGGTCACCGTCGCTCTTGCGGTTAGTGACCACATCCTCATGAGTGAAAATCTTGTCTCCGGATCCGATGCCACGCTGATCCACCGCGCCTTGGAGGCTTGCGAAAGCCTGCTGAAAGTCATCCAAAGAGTCGCTATAGCCGTCTAATCTGATCGATGGCATAGGCCCACCTGATTGATGCTGGTGGGGCCCGTCGCTCTCCCGGCAGGGCTGACCCGATGTTGATCCCGGTCCGGGCGACTCGGGGGGTCGTCGGACCTCCACGAGGCCATCCGATGGGATCGACACCATTTCGCCCACCTGGACATGCGCCCGGGACCGCCAGTAACGACTATCCGAGCAGTACCGTGCCTTCACGATGCCGGCGTCGACTCGTTGGCCACATCCCTCGTGGCTTCTGGGAGTTCCATCGTGAGATCATGAACCCGTGACCGTGCCCGCCCTCATCCTCTGGGACATCGACCACACCCTGGTCGAGATCAAGGGAGTCAGCCGGGAGATCTACGCACAGGCATTCCAGCTCGTGACCGGACGGCCCATGCGAGAGCTGGCCGATATGACGGGTCGCACCGAGCGGGCCATCATCATCGAGACGCTCCGGCTGAGCGGGATCACCGACCCGGACCCCCTACTTCCCGCCTTCTACCAGGCACTCGGTGACGCCGCCGAGGGTCTGGAGAGTCGGATGCGGGAGGTTGGCCGGCGTCTGCCGGGTGCCCATGAGGCCATCGCGGGGCTAGTGGCAGGTGGCACCGTGCAGTCGGTGGTAACCGGCAACCTGCGTGCCATCGCCCAGACCAAGCTGGACGCCTTCGGTCTGACCGAGCATCTGGATTTTGAGGTTGGCGGCTACGGCGACGACGACAGTGACCGGGCCGTCCTGGTTCGCCTCGCCGTCAAGCGGGCAGAAGCCTCCTACGACGCGATGTTCCCGCCGGAGCGGGTGGTGGTGATCGGGGACACCCTGCACGACATCAAAGGCGCCCACGGCGCCGGTTGCCGGGCCGTCGGCGTCGCTACCGGCAGTAAGCACCGTCGAGGAACTTTCCGCGGCCGGGGCCGATGCTGTGCTCCCCGACCTGACTGACACTGAGGCATTGCGGGCAGCCGTCTTCGGCGCGGCCAGCTAGTCCGACGCACTGTCTGTTGCCAGGCAAAACCGCTCCCCGAAGTCCCGCGCTGCCGGCACTGCCCCAAACGGGGCCAGGGCACCCGCGAACTCCTTGATCCGCGTCCCTATCGCCGGTCGCTCTTAAGGCGCTCAGCCACCCGGGCCGACCCAATGGTGGTCTCACGATTGTTGTTGGACGCGTGCCCGCAAGCCGCTTCGTCCCCAACGCTCCGGGGTTGGCTTCCGGGCTTTCGCCCAGCGTCTTCGCAGGTCGTCTACTGCGCCGCGCTCGACGCCGTGACATACATCACCGGGGTGGAGTAGGTGATCGTGCCCTGTCGTCCAATTGCTCGCATCCACGCCTCGCGGTAGCGATGTGCCACGTCGCCCCCAAGATTCTTGGTGATCGTCTCGATCGCTGTGGGGCCACCCGGGTGACCCCGGCAATGGAGGTGAGCCTCGACGGCGGCAGCGTCGGTAAACGTGTCTCTCACCGTGTCCATCACGACCGCTTCGACGGTAAGTCCGACGTGTCGGGCCAGCGCGGCAGTGCGGCGTTCATCGAAGGCTGTCATAGTCCGCGCGGCAGGCGTCGCACCCGTCGTCGCCTGGTCAATCGCGATCAGCTCCATTGCGCTCAGCCCGTCCAGCTCCGCATCATGGCGACGCCGTGCATTGACGGGCTCGAACGCGGAGAACCGACCAGCCGGGCGAAGTACCCGTGCGACTTCGCCGAGCGCGGCCGGCAGGTCATCGATGTAGATCAGGACAGATCGTGCGACGATCGCATCAACGCAGCGATCCGCCAGCGACAACCGAGTCGCGTCCGCGACCAGCCGACGCACCATACCTCCATCCGCGGGCCGGTCAATCTGGCTCAGCGCTTCGGCGGAGAGATCTACCGCTGTCACCATCCCGGCCGGGCCGACCAGCGAAAGCGCTCCAGCGGTAAGCAGTCCTGTCCCGGCGCCGAGATCGACGACATGTGCGCCCGCGGCGATCTGCGCACCAGCGAGAACCCTGTCACGAATGCCCCCGAGCCGATCTTCAGCTGCCTGCCGAGCCGCGTCGGACAGGCCCGCGAACCTACCCGCCCGTAGCCACGCCGCCGTGGCTTCGCCAGCTGTCCGCCCCGACGAGCTCATCAGGACGTCACCGCCGGTCCGAAGTAGAACGTAGGGCTCACAGCGTTGCACAGCGACCGCGCAAGCGCGGCCAAACCCGCGTCCTTCTCCGCATGGTAAATGCGGTCGATCCTGTCGAGCTGATCGTCTGACAGCAGCTCGTGACCGCGGGCCGCGAACGTGAAGAAGAGAGCCTCGTCCGCACGGAACAGTTCGGCCCGCCGGTCCAGGAGGGGTTTACGCTCCGCGATGGCCCGAGCCTCCAACCGCCCCCGCTTGTGCTCGATTTCCTCGGCAAGTCGAGCCATCTCGATCCGGATCTCAATCTGACGTCCATGGTATTCGCAGCTCAGGTCAAGAAGCCCGGCAATCTGTTCCCCGGTGAGCCCCACCTCACCGTGGTGGGCCAGGAGCCGAGTGAACAGTGCGCCCTTGGCTGCGATGCTGTCCGCCGACACATCGATAAGATAGCCAGGTCGGGCAAAGCTCTTGTGGTTGACGCCGCACATCGCGGTCTCCTCCTTGAATAGAGGGCACGACTCTTCCTTGTAGGGAGAACGCACCCCTCATGCAACCGTCGGCTCAGAAACGCATCTCGCCGTTCTCGACACCATCGACGAAAGCGGCCCACTCCGCCTTCGAGAAGGACAGCACAGGCCCGCCGGGGTTCTTCGAATCGCGGACGACCACCCCGCCGTCGAAGGTGCCAGCCTCGACGCACATCCCCCCGGCGCCGTTGCTGAAGGAAGACATCTGCCAGTCGACGGCGGCCGGTTCGAGACTGGTCACATCGGGCTTGCGGGTGCGACTGCTGTTCATAGTTGATCCTTTCTGCGGGTTGGATATTTCGTGCACACGCCGGCCTGAACTCAACACCCCGGCTGACAATGCGACGAAACTACTGTGCCGCTATACAGCGCATGGGCACAGTTTGTATCCCCAAGGTCCTGCAAGGTCATCCGTCGAGGATCCGAACCAGCGGCGGTGCCATGAGCCGCCGACTCAAGAGAGCGCCGCGTCCACGTTCCATGGAGACCCCACGATCGTGTTGGCAAGCAAATTCGCCGGGACGCCTGTTTGTACCTTCTACGCCAAGAGACCGACCTTGCGTGCCAACTCGCTGGCATGCTCCCGGCGTGAGCGCTCCCGCACGTCGAGTTCTTCGAGGATAATCCGCCGGGCGTAGTGGTTGTATCTGATCGTTTCCGACGCCGTTTCCTGCGCAGCATCGAGCAGTCGCAAGGCAGCTTCCGGCTGGGAGTCGAGGTGGTAAGCGCGCGCTTGTTCGATGTGGTGACGTGCACGACGTGGCCGTGACGGGATCACGTCCGCCTGCGCCCTGTCGGCTTGACGTACGCTCTCACCACCGCTACGTAGTTCCACCGCCAGGGTGACCGCATGAGCGCTCATGATGGCCCGCGAGAACGACGTGATCGGGTGATAGTAGGTTTCAGACAGCCGCTGGGTGACTGCGCACGCGGTGTCCCAGTGTCGCCACGCGTTCCCCAACTCACCCCGCCGCGCAGCCGTGTATCCCGACTCGAATTGCAGCGCGCCCCAGATAGCCAAGATGTCGTCTGTTCCATCCGAGAGCCGTCCGTCTAGCGCCCGCGACGTCTCGGTGGTCACGGCATCGGCTGCATCCCAGTCCCCGGCGTCACGGTGGGCCTGTGTCATGAGCCACGCGGCAATCCCGATCACATGCGGGTCATCCGATTCCAGCGCTGCGATCATGCTTCGCTCGGCAACGCGCCACAGGAGATCCTGTGCGGGCTGATAGGCGAGGAAGAACTGAGCCAGCGCGTAAACCTCGGCGAGCACAGCCTGAGAAGCACGACGATCAGTGCCTTCATTCTGGCGTACCGCAAGCTGTGCGTCCTCGATCAGGCTGGGCAGAAGCCGGCCCACCACCTCGCGGTGATTCGGCGCCGAGTGCCGCGCGGTCCATGCGCGGTCAAGGCGTGCGCGCAGATGAGCGATCCGCGGCGCCGGCCGGGACGTCGTGATCGGGACGGCGTTCACCGCTACTCGCACCGCCAATAGTCGATCATGGCTGGGGCCATTGAATACTTGAACCGGTATCGATTGATTCCCAGTCAGCTCGGCAAGGTCCTGGACTCGCAGAGCCTCAGCGAGCTGGAGCAACATCGACAGCTTCGGCGTACCCAACCGACCCGACTCAACGGCCTTAACCCAGGAAGGCGATCGACCGACAAGTCCAGCGAGCACCTCCCGCGACATCCCTCGACGCGTGCGCAGCACTTTGAGTCGCAGGCCGACCGACAACGGCTCGGCAACTGGATCATGATTTGCAGCATCGGACATCAGCGTATCCTCCTCACGGGCCACGATCAGATTATCGGCACTCCCGCATCCATGCTGTTACCCGCTTTCGCCGATATCAGCGCGTGTCCCGAGTCCAAGCCCACAGAGGATCTGCTCGACCGAGCGTATCCTCAAGACATCAGCTTTGCTCGCTTACAGATTGTGATCATACGTCGCACCGCCAATTTTCTCTACGGTTTCAAGGGCGGCCTTCGGCCGCCGCGTGGTCCGCGCCACGCGCGCCACGCGACGGGCAGGCCCCGGCGGTGCGCCGCGCATCGATGATCACGAACTCTCGCGGACTGCACAGCTCGCACCCATGCGATCGCGTTTCAATCCCTCCAGGGATGATCACGAACGGGTGAGGGTCTGCTCCGGGGTGTCCAGCCAGAACGCCTGACCGCTCTCGGCGACTGTCAGACCGAAACGTTCATGGGTGGGCTGCCCAGTGGCTATCCACCAGTCATAGGCCGCTTCCAGCTCATCCCACAGATGCCGAGGCCCATATTGCGTCACCTCATGGTTTCCTGTGCCTGCCGTCAGCGACGCCCACGACTGTGACGGGGTGTGGGAAAGAAGAAGGGTCTTCGCGGGACCACCTTCCTCGATTTCTCCCGTGGTGCAGCCAGGAAGCCACAGCCCCACCACAAACCCGGCGGTACTGTCCCGAAACGGCGCATCCAGATAGCGGCCAGACGTTCTCACGTTCGCGTCGTCTTCGCCGATCCACCACAGGTGCGGGTCGGGTCTCTGGTTACGCAGCCGCATGAAACCAGCCGTGTCATAGAACCTGCCCCAGGCCGTTCCGTCACTCTCGACCTGTAGCACCGCCAACGCACCATCAAAGATGCCTGCGAACGGCAACACGATCCGCCCGCGCGCCCGGGTCTGCTCCACCCAGGCGTGCGGCACGACAGACACCGATGCCGTAGCTATCAGCCGGTCATACGGTGCACGCTCTACCCAGCCTTCCGCACCATCACCCGTGATCACGGTGACTGCATGGCCCGCCCTAGCTAGCGCCGAGCGTGCACGCTCAGCAATCACCGGGTCCACCTCCACGCTCGTCACCGCACCAGCACGAGCCCGTGCCGCGAGCAACGCCGCGTTGTAACCCGTGCCCGTACCAATCTCCAGCACGCTCATCCCCGGACCTACATCGAGAAGATCCAGCATCCGATCGACAACCCACGGTGCACTGCACGAACTGGTCGGGACGATCCCCTTCCCGTCGAACGTGTCCGACCCGTCATCAACCTGGATCGTGACCGCCTGATCGCTTCGGCATACCTCCAACCACCGGAGCGGGTCCTGCGTCCGGCGCAGCGGGACCAGGAAAAACCCGTCATCCCCGGTGACCCACACCTCATCCGGGATGAAGTCCTCCCGCTTCACCGGCCGGCCTTTCATGCCTTTCCACTGCCCTGACACATTCCGCAGGTCTTCGTCTCCGTCTTCCCATCGTTTGTGACCACCACGGTTCCGCTCCCCGAACAGCCGGGACAGTCCACGGGCTTCGAGTGCCTACCCACTAGATCACCTCTCAGTAGCACAGCACCATCATCGAGGGTCGCAGGATGAACAGGTCCGAGCCGGGCAGGGCAGTTCGACGCGGGCCCGTTCCGCCGGATGTGCAGACGGCCGCGTCACCGCCTGCTCAAGGAGGCCGGCTGGACTCGCGCGTTTAGAGCGACCGGCAATAGGGAACGCGGCGTCGCGGGGCTGGCGCACGCACCTCGCCGCGTTGTCGTCGGTCGACACCCGACACCAGGGTGCCTCCCTCCTCCGCCTCGCGATCTACGCGCCCCAGCCCCGTTCCTTGATCCACACCCCTAGTGCCGGGCGCTCTTACTGTTGCCCTCGAACTGCCTTGACCAGGCCGCCGCGCACAATGCCAGTCGACAACGGCGGCGCTGACGCGTAGCCATCGGCCCGGCGGGTGTCCCGGGCGTCGCGCTCGTCCCGGTCCGCGCGGAGCGCGACGCCACGACCGATGGACCCGGCATGACAGGACGTGAGCAGAGCGTATAGGTGTGACGTCGAAGGGCGCCCTGGTGTGGTGTGGATGCGAGGAGGTGGCAGGCTATCGACGTAGTCACGCGGGACGTTGTGTCAACCAGTAAAGCCTCAACAGTGGGAGGGGATCCTGTGTTCCTGTCAGCGGAGGACGGCCGACCGGGAGCGGAGACCGACACAGGGTCAGGCTGGATGGATCGCGCGATCAGCGCGGCCACGGTCATGGCGGTGGTCACCGTCGCCGCGGTGGCGGCGTTCGTCTCCTACCGGCACATGCGCGGTGTCGCACTGGACCATGGCGAGGATGTCACCGCCGCGGCGGTCATCCCGTTCAGTGTGGACGGGCTCATGCTGGCCGCGTCCATGACGATGCTGGCGGACCGCCGTGCCGGCCGGAGCCGGTCCTGGCTGTCGTACCTCCTGTTGACCATGGGGGCCTTCGCGTCCCTCGCTGCCAACGTGCTGCACGCCGAACCCAACCTGACCGCCCGTGTCATCGCCGGCTGGCCGGCGTTGGCGTTGCTCGGCTCCTACGAACTGCTCATGCGCCAGATCCGGGTCGTCGGCAGCCGCCTTGCCGCGAGCCGGGCGGCCTCGGCCGGGCACATGCTTGCCGACATCACTGCCGACCGTGGGGCCGCCATCGCAGCCGACGCGGCTCGCGACATGCTGGGCGTGCCCCGCCCGCGCGAGGCGCACCGCGACGCCCACCGCACCGTCTACGGTGACACCCACCGCACCGTCCACGGCGATGCCCAGCGCCCCATCGGCGATCTCGTTCCGATCTTCGCGTCCCAGGCCGCAGTGACACCACTGGTCGGTGGCGACCCGGACAGCGGGGACGCCGGCGGATTCGACGAGGTTCCGCCGTCCCCCACGCTGGATATCGCCGACAAGCGCGAGGCGATCGTGCACGCCCTGGAACAGACCAACGGGTCCGCCAGCCAGGCTCTGGCGTTTCTTGCCGCCCGCGGCATCACGGTGAGCAAGAGCTGGGTATACGAAGTCCGGAAAGAGTCCCACTACGCCGACGTGTACACCGGACCGCTGCCCATCATCGACGCGCGTGCCACCGTCGGCAGCCTCGGCTGACCAGCTGACCAGCTGACCAGCCGACCAGCCGAACGGGACGGGGCGTGACAGCCCCGTCCAGCCCCGTCCAGCACAGTTCTGCTCAGTCCTACTCGGTCCTACTCGGTCCTGCTCGGTCCTGCTCGGTCCGGTTCGGTTCGGTTCGGTTCGGAGACAGTTCGCACACACACGGAGCTGACGTGCTGAGCTGTACCACCGTGGTGCGATGCCTGAGGTCTGGCGCCTGGTTCGCGTGTGCCGCGATGGTCGAGCGTCAGGGTGAACGGACGGCCTGGCTCCTCATTCGCCATCGCACGCTCCACAAGGGCAAGCAGATCGTTGAACTGCGGGGAACGGAGGACTTCAGCGGAGGGCAGGAGCGCCCACCAACTATCGCTGTACCTACCGGGACCAAAGATGACTACTGGCGGCTCTGCCATCAACATATTGTTCCGATCGACCGCAGACAGCCGGCAGCGACGGGGTGAACATCTAGTAGTTGTGTAGCCACGATTGCCAACGTCGATCGACCCAAGCCGTATCCTGCCGGTGTACGCCGGACATTCGTTCACGAGGCTGCGCTGGAGCTGGTGGCAGATGCCGATGTGCAAGCGCCGGGTGCGGTGCGACGCGCCCGAGCCCGGCGTCACCCAGAGTAGGCGAGGCGGCGCCGTTCACTATCCGATTACCTGTGCCGGGACGTCAGCCCCGTGCGCCTGGATCTTGATCGGGATGTGGATGTGTCAACGACCGACCTGGCACGGTTGCAGTTCGCCACCACGTCGATCTATCACTTCCTCTTTGTGCCGCTGACGATAGGACTGGGTTTTCTCACCGCGTTGTTGCAGACGGCCTGGTACCGGAGCCACCGCCCGGAATATCTCCGACTGACACACTTCTTCGGGACGCTTCTCGTCATCAACATCGCAATCGGAGTGGTCACCGGGCTCGTTCAGGAATTCCAGTTCGGCATGAACTGGTCGATCTACTCGAGATTCGTCGGCGACGTCTTCGGCGCGCCGCTGGCGATGGAGGGACTCGCGGCCTTCTTCCTGGAATCGACCTTTCTCGGCCTGTGGCTGTTCGGCTGGGACCGGCTGCCTGCCCGGGTGCATCTGGCCACCATCTGGGCAGTGGCCGTCGGCGGCATCGCCTCGGCCGCGTTCATCATGGCGGCGAACTCGTGGATGCAGCGCCCGGTCGGTTACACGATCAACAGCGCGACCGGCCGCGCGCAACTCACCGACATCTGGGCGGTCCTGACCAACACGGTGTTCGTGTGGGGATTCCTCCACGTACTGCTGGCCTCGCTGGTGACCGCAGCCGTGGTGATGCTCGCCGTGTCCGCCTGGCACCTGCGCAACGGGTCGAGCCCGGCGGTGTTCCACCGATCGGCCCGGCTGGCGATCGTGCTTCTCGTCCCCGGTTCCCTGCTCGCCATCATGGTCGGCAGCCACCTCGGTATCGTCGAGACGGACTTCCAGCCGATGAAGATAGCCGCGGCCGAGGCGCAGTGGAACACCTGCCAGCCGTGCTCGTTCTCGCTGTTCCAGATCAGCGGCGGAAACAACGACCAGAACCCGTCGAAAATCATCCAGGTCCCGCATCTGCTGTCGGTCCTGGCGACCAGCAGCTGGAACGGAAAAGTCATCGGCCTCAACGACCTGCAGGCGCAGTATGAACAGCGCTACGGTCCGGGCTACTACATACCCGATGTCTTCGTGCAGTACTGGTCGATGCGGGTGATGGCCTATCTCGGTGGCCTTGTTCTCCTACTGTCGGTATGGGGCGCGTGGCTGCTGCGCAAACAGCGACTGGAGCACTCGCGATGGTTTCTCCGGCTGGCCGTGTGGTCGGCGGTGCTGCCCTTCCTCATGAACACCGCCGGATGGCTGCTGACGGAGAGCGGACGCCAGCCGTGGATCGTCCAGGGTCTGGCGCGGACAACCGATGCGCGGTCGCCGTCGGTGGGTACAGCGACGATCGTCGCCAGCCTCAGCGTGTTCGTCCTTCTATACGCCGTTCTCGGGGTCGTCGACGCGATCCTGATGCTGCGCTACGCACGTCGAGAACTGGAACTCCCACCCACTCCCGCACCCGCGACCGGCGGCGGTCCGGCCACGGCCGGCGTCGGATACTGAGGCCACCATGACGTTGACCGCCTTCTGGTTCATCGTTATCGCGGTACTGTGGACAGGATTTCTCGTGCTGGAGGGCTTCGACTTCGGCGTCGGCATGCTCGCCGGAATCGTCGGCCAGAACAAGGCCGGCCAGAACAAGGCCGGCCGGAATGACACCGGCCGGGATGAGGCCGGCCGACGGGTCGCGCTCGCCACCATCGGGCCGGTCTGGGATGCCAACGAGGTCTGGCTGATCGTCGCAGCAGCCGGAATGTTCGCGGCCTTCCCATCCTGGTATGCGACGATGTTCTCCGGTTTCTACCCCGCACTCGTGCTGTTGCTGGTCGCGCTCATCGGCCGCGGGTTGTCGTTGGAGTTCCGCGACAAGCATGACACGGCCCGCTGGCGCCGCAGCTGGGACGTTACGCTGACCGGTGGCAGTCTGATCGCGCCCTTTCTCGTCGGTGTGACTCTGGGTGATCTCCTGCACGGGGTACCGATCGGCGCCGACGAGGAGTACGCCGGCGACCTCGCCGACCTGTTGAGCCCGTATGCGCTGTTCACCGGTATCACGCTCGTGGCGCTCTGCCTGCTGCACGGGGCGGTCTTCCTCGCGCTGAAGACCGCCGGTGACGTCCGTGCCCACGCCGTCGGCCTCGCCGGCCGGATCGGCCCGGTGGTCGCGGCCGCGGTCGTGGCCTTCGCCGTCTGGACACAGATATCGACCGGGCGCGGCGGCGCGGATGCGATACCCGCGGCCGTCGCGGTCGCCGCGGTCGTCACAGCCGGCTGGCTGATCCGCCAGGGCAGGGACGGTGCGGCGTTCGCGGCCACGTCGCTGACGATGGCGGCGACGGTGTCATCGATCTTCGTCAATCTCTACCCACGAGTCATGGTCTCCACGCTGGGTTCGGCAACCGACCTCACGGTCACCGACACCGCGTCGTCGCCCTATTCGCTGCGGGTGATGACGGTCGTCGCGGCGGTCCTGTTTCCCGTGATTCTGGTCTACCAGGGTTGGACCTACCACGTCTTCCGGCGTCGGATCTCCCGCGCGGATGTCGTCACG
>NZ_CAUVXG010000027.1:0-38610 GCF_963555885.1 Protofrankia sp. Cr2 | reverse complement strand
CCACCGGCAATTCCGATTCCCGTCAGGAGGCGACATGACACACCCGAAAAACGCCCGAATGGACGCCCTGGTGATATTCGGCGCGACCGGGGACCTGGCAAAACTGGAAACGTTCCCGGCGCTGGTCGGCCTGGTTGAACGCGGTGTGCTGGAGGTACCCGTCATCGGCGTCGCGAAGAGCGGGTGGAACCTTGAGCAGTTCCGCGACTACGCGGTCGCGTCGCTGCGGCACAACAACATCGACCCGGACGGGGACCCGGCGAAAAGAATGCTGGACCTCCTGCGGTACATCGACGGTGATCTCACCGACGACGCGACCTTCCGGCAACTGGCAGCCATGCTCCCCAGGGATGCGGGCACGCTGTTCTACCTCGAGGTTCCGCCGTCGTTGTTCGCAACGATCACCCAGGGAATCCGACGTGCCGGGCTGGCCGCCGGTGCCCGGGTGATGGTGGAGAAACCGTTCGGTACCGACCTGCGCAGCGCGCGGGAGCTCAACGCCACCATGCACCAGACCTTCCCGGAGGACGCCATCTACCGCGTCGACCACTGGCTCGGTCTGGATCCGGTGGCGCAGGTCCTGGCGACGCGCTTCGCCAACACCGTCCTCGAGCCGGTGCTCAACCGGACCTATGTCGAAAGCATCCAGATCACGATGGCGGAGGCATTTGACGTGGCCGACCGCGGGCACTTCTACGACCGCACCGGTGCCATCCGCGACGTGCTGCAGAACCACATGCTCCAGATACTCGCCGTCGTGCTGACCGAGCCTCCCCCGGGCGCCGCTCTCGAGCACCTGACCGATGTCACGGCGAACGCGGTCAAGTCACTCGTACCGCTGTCGGTGGACCAGGTCGTCCGCGGCCAGTACGACGGCTACCGCCATGTCGTCGGGGTCGCCTCGACCTCCACGGTCGAGACGTTCGCCGCGGTTCGACTGCGGGCTGACAGCTGGCGGTGGGCGGACGTGCCGATCCTCATCCGGGTGGGCAAATGCATGCCCGTCACCGCCACCGAGATCACCATCCGGTTCCGGCCGGCACCCCAGAACGTATTCGGCGTCGAGCCGTTCGGCAGCATGAACACACTGCGTTTCCGTATCTGGCCGGAGACCCGGATCGCGATGACGCTGGCCGGCAAGAAACCAGGGTTCGGACCGCGTCCGCAATTGAACGAACTGGCCTTCAACGAACAGCCCGGAGCGGACATGCGACCGTACGACCGGCTGATCGGCGCCGCACTCGGTGGCATGCGGATCCTGTTCGCCCGCGAGGACGCCGTCGAGGCCGCATGGCGGATCGTCGACCCCGTACTCGGTGACGCCGTGCCGGTGCACCGGTACCCGCGCGGCAGCTGGGGCCCCGCCGAAGCGGACGGTCTGCTCCCAGCGGGTCAGCGGTGGTACGACCCGCAAGCCTGAGGAGATATCGCACAGCCACAGCCACAGCCGCTGACCGGCCCGGCCCGGCCACGCCGGGGCCGGGCCGGCAACTCACCCGGCCGGGGTGATGGCCGCGACCGGGTAGGAGCGCCGCGACGGGGTAGGGAGCCCACCGTGCACACGAACGCTGACAACCGTGGGCGAGGAAGGAACACACATGACGATCGGACCTGTCCAACTGCTGGTACTCGGTTTCAAGCAGCCTGATTTCCGCGGTGAAGTCCAGGAAGAGCTGCAACGGCTCCGGGACAACGACCTCGTGCGGGTGATCGACGCCCTCGTCGTCCAGAAGGACGCCGCTGGCGATGTCGCAGCCGTGCGCGGCAGCCAGCTCACCGACAAGGAGCAGGTCGAGCTCGGCGCACTGGTGGGTGCGCTCATCGGTCTGGGCGCAGGCGGTGAGGCCGGCATGAAGGCAGGCGCCGAACGCGGTGCGCAGGCCGCGGCCGAGCGGGGCGGAATGATCAATGAAGAGGAAGCCTGGGACGTGCTGGCTGAGATCCCCGAGGACACCGCGGCCGCGCTGATCCTGCTTGAGCACCGGTGGGCCATCCCGCTGCGCGACTCGATCGCGCGCGCGGGCGGGTTCCGGCTCGCTTCGGAGTTCATCAGCCCACTCGACCTCGTATCGCTGGGCCTGGTGGAAGCCCGCGAGGCCGAAGAGCTGGCAACAGCGGAACGGGCCGCGATCTGACCCGCCCCACAACACGACGCACGACGCACAACACGCAGGCCAACAGAAGAAGGAGGGATGACGATGCTCGGACGCTCTCGCCGGGTCGCTCGACGCACCGGACGCCGGACAGGTCGACGAACCGCCCGCCGGGTTGTTCGCCGTGAAAGTTGACAGGGCCGTGAAAGTTGACAGGCTCTGAGATCTGAGCGGGGAACCGCGGCCGTGCGCAGCATGTGGCCGCGGTTCCCCGCTCAGGTGTCGTCGCAGAGGGCGTCCCACACCCCGCCCAGGGCGCCGGCCATGGTGTCTTCCCAGCCGTCGTCGAGCGTGCCGTCCAGGACGAGTTCTGATCCGCTGGGAAACAGGGACTGCTCGGCCCAGATGGTCTTACCCCCGGCCGTGTACCTGGCGCCCCAGCGCTGGGTGAACTGCGCGACCAGGAACAGGCCCCGGCCGCCCTCATCGCTGGCACGAGCATGTCGCAGGCGTGGGGATGTGCTGCTGCCGTCGGAAACCTCGCAGATGAGGGTGCGGTCCCGGATCAGACGCAGGCGGATCGGCGCGGTCGCGTACCGGATCGCGTTGGTGACCAGTTCACTGACAAGCAGTTCAGTGGTGAAGGCCGCTTCGTCGAAGCCCCAGAGGGCCAGCTGGCGCGCGGTGTATGCGCGGGCGAGGGCCACGACGGCGAAGTCGGCGGGCAGGTCCCAGGATGCGACCTGGTCCGCCGTGAGTGTACGGGTGCGCGCCAGGAGAAGTGCCACGTCGTCGTCTGGCCGGTCCGGCAGCAGGGCTTCGATCACACCTTCGCGGATGGCCTCCAAGGGCTCATCCGCGCGCTCGAGTGCCATCCGCAACCGGCCCAGCCCGGCATCGACGTCGTGGTCACGCGCCTCGACCAGACCGTTGGTGTAAAGGGCTATCAGGCTGCCTTCGGGCAGCTCGATCTCACCCGCCTCGAACGGCAGGCCACCGAGACCCAGCGGCGGACCGGCGGGTAGGTCGGGGAAGGTCACCGTGCCGTCGGGGCGGACGATCGCGGGCGGGGGATGACCGGCCCTGGCCAGCGTGCAGATCCGGCTGACCGGGTCGTACACCGCGTACAGACAGGTTGCCCCCAGCACGGCGGGGCCGGCGGTCGCCGCGGCCGTGTCCTCCTCCTCGTCGGTGAGCCGGATGACAAGGTCGTCAAGGCGGGCGAGCAACTCGTCAGGGGGCAGGTCCAGCCCGGCGAGGGTGTGGACGGCGGTGCGCAGCCGTCCCATGGTCGCCGCCGCATGCAGCCCATGGCCGACCACGTCCCCGACGACCAGCGCCACCCGGGCGCCCGACAGCGGGATCACGTCGAACCAGTCCCCACCGACGCCCGCGCTCTCGTCCGCGGGCAGGTAGTGCGAGGCCACCTCCACGGCTGTCTGCCCGGGTAGCCGGTGTGGCAACAGGCTGCGCTGCAGGGCCAGCGCGGCGGTGTGCTCCCGGGTGTAGCGGCGGGCGTTGTCGATACACAGCGACGCCCGGGCGACGAACTCCTGGGCGAGTAGCAGATCGTCCGCCTCGAACGGCTCAGGACGTGCCCACCGGACGAACGAGGCCACACCCATGACGACACCGCGCGCCCGGATCGGGACCAACATCAGCGAATGGATGCCGAACTCGCGGATCTTGGCCGCCCGCGCCGGATCGTCGACGACCCACACGCTCCGGTCGGCATCCACCACCGGTTCCAGGACGGCCTCGCCCTCGACCAGGCAGCGGGCCGCGGGCGCTGCCAGCATGACCAGGTCTCCGATCTTCGCGACCGACTCCGGGCAACCGGCGCGTAGCGACTGCTGCCCCGCGCGGCGCATCGGGGTCCGCCCGACCGTCGACCGCACGGTCGGTTCCTCACTGCGCAGAACCGAGTCCAGCAGGTCCACGGCCACGAAGTCGGCCAGGAGTGGCACGGCCACGTCGGCCAGGTCCTGTGCAGTCAGCCCGACATCAAGGCTGGTGCCGATCCGGGTGCTGGCCTCGTTGAGCAGCGCCAGCCGCTGCTGCGCGCGCCAGCGGTCGGTGACATCCACGGACATGTAGCACAGGCCCAGGACGCACCCGGCCGAGTCGGCCAGCCGGAAGATCGACGTGGAGGTGGCCAGTTGCCGATCGGAGTCCCCGCTCGTCCGGCCCTGATACCCCACGTCCAACAGGGGTACCCCTGTCTTCAGCACCTGGCGCATCTGCGCCTCGATGCGCTCGAGGGACGAACTGGCCATCAACTCGGTCGGTCGCCGCCCCAGACGCCTGTCCCGCGAGATCCCGCCCCATCGCTCCAGCGCGTCGTTCAGCCACACCTCACGCAGTTCGGTGTCCAGCACGGCCATGGCGATCGGCGCGCGGGACAGGAGTCCGTCCAGCACCGACAGGTCCGCCCCCCACCAGCGCGTCTGTGCCACGTCGGAGGCCAGCAGCAGCCAGCTGCGAGCGTCCGCCGACTCGCTCAGGGAACAGACCCGCAGACCGACGTCCACCCGGTGGCCGTCGGCGTGCCGGGCGGGCAGCAGGCCGCCCCAGTCACCCTCGGTCTGGCACCGCTCGACCGCCGCGTGGACCGCCACGACATCCACCGGCTGGTAGAGAATGAACACGGCATGCTGGCCCACCACCTCCTCCGATGTGTAACCGAGCAACCGCTGCGCCGCCGGGCTCCAACTGGTGACTGTGCCCCACCTGTCGAGCACCGCCGTCGCGAGCGGTGGCAGCGCGAACGGGTCCTCGCACGCAAACGCGGCCGTTGTCTCCACTGTATTCATCATCAGATGTCCTACCCACGCCACCCGGCTTTATCTGTTCCCGTCGGCGGCGTCTGTAACCAGCAGCCCACCCATGATTGGCAGTCAGAATCCGTGGTCACCAGGTGACTCCGCGTCCCCGATATCAGTGGCGCATTACGGCATCGCGACGCTTCGCCAGCCGAGAACGTCCCGCACATCCGCCGGTCCGCCAATCTCAAAACAGATTCTCAGCCAGGTCACCGAGCCGAGTTCGGCGACTACGGCCACAAGTGACATCGCGCACGGGCACGACAGGCCTTAGGGCCTGTCCGGTGGATCTTCGATCGCACGGACCGATGCCCAGAAGGCGCCCCGCCGCGTTGTCGTCGTCACCGATAGAACACCACTATCGACTCCTCCTCCGCCTTGCGGGCCACCTTCTGGATCATCGCCCGCATCGACCAATATCCATCGGACAGGCCCTGGTCCTGATTTAGTAGGTCATGGTGCCGGGACCGCCCGAGCGCCGGCGGACGCTTGACCAACCGGTTCAGTACCCGTGCCCCCTTGCCCGCTCTCCGTATTTCGTTGGACGCTGCTTCCTGATGCCTCCGCTCGCAGTCCTGACCGACCGACTACCCGACCTCATGGTGCGCGACCAGCACCGCCTGCAACGCCGTGTCGACGGCGCGCGCCGGATCCGCGACACCGAAGCCCACCAGGCCGTGGTCGCCGAGATCGCCGCCGACATCGACGCGGCTGCGCTGCGCGTGCAACGGCGACGCGCCCGGGTACCGATGATCACCTATCCTCCGGCGCTACCGGTCAGCCAGAAAAAGGACGACATCCTCGCCGCGATCCGCGACCATCAGGTCGTGATTCTCGCCGGTGAAACCGGCTCGGGAAAGACCACGCAGCTGCCGAAGATATGCCTTGAGCTGGGACGAGGCGTGCGCGGCCTGATCGGCCACACCCAGCCGCGCCGACTGGCTGCGCGCGCGGTGGCGGAGCGGATCGCGACGGAGCTGGGCGAACCCGACGGGCAACCGGGCGGGATCGTCGGCTACAAGGTGCGGTTCACCGACCAGGTCGGCGGGGACAGTCTGATCAAACTGATGACTGACGGCATCCTGCTGGCCGAGATCCAGACAGATCGATCGCTGTACCAGTACGACACACTGATCATCGATGAAGCCCACGAACGCAGCCTCAACATCGACTTCATCCTCGGCTATCTGAAGCAGCTCCTGCCACGCCGACCCGACCTCAAAGTGATCATCACGTCGGCGACCATCGACCCGCAGCGCTTCTCCCGCCACTTCGGCGACGCGCCCGTGATCGAGGTCACCGGCCGGACCTTTCCGGTGGAGGTCCGCTATCGCCCCCTGGTGGTGGAGACCGACCCGGCTGCGCAGCCGCCGGCCCGACCGCCGACCGCGATCGCGCCGCCGACCGGCGCCCGCAGCGGCCGGGCCACCACCGCCAAAGCCGTCGAACGCGACCAGACAGAGGCGATAACAGCCGCGGTGGATGAACTGTGCGCGGCGGGTCCCGGCGACATCCTGGTCTTCCTCAGCGGTGAGCGCGAGATCCGGGACACCGCCGACACCCTGACGAAGCGGGCGCTGCGCAATACCGAAATCGTGCCGTTGTACGCACGGCTGTCCGCCGCCGAACAGCACCGGGTGTTCCAGCCCCACGCCGGGCGCCGGATAGTGCTCGCCACCAACGTCGCGGAGACATCGCTGACCGTCCCGGGCATCAGGTACGTGATCGACCCGGGAACGGCGCGCATCTCCCGGTACAGCAACCGGACAAAGGTTCAGCGCCTGCCGATCGAAGCCGTCTCGCAGGCGTCGGCGAACCAGCGTAAGGGGCGTTGCGGCCGGGTGGCCGACGGTATCTGCATCCGGCTGTATTCGGCGGAGGACTTCACCGCCCGCCCGGCATTCACCGATCCGGAAATCCTGCGCACGAACCTCGCCTCCGTCATCCTGGCGATGACCGCACTGGGCCTGGGCGACATCGCGGCTTTTCCATTCATCGACGCCCCGGACTCGCGCAGCGTCGCCGACGGGGTGCTGCTACTCGCCGAGCTCGGCGCCGTCGACATGGAAGGCACGGGGACATCCAACAAGGCAGGTGGGGTCGCGACCGCCAGCGGGCGCCGCCGTCTGACCCCGTTGGGCCGCAAACTCGCCCAGCTGCCCCTGGACCCACGACTGGCCCGCATGGTGCTGGCGGCCGAGGACAACGGTTGTGTGCGAGAAGTCATGGTCATCGCCGCCGCGCTGTCCATCCAGGACCCGCGTGAACGTCCCGTCGACGCCCAGCAGGCCGCTGCGGAGAAACACGCCCGCTTCATCGACAAGCAGTCGGACTTCCTGGCCTATCTCAACCTGTGGGAATATCTGCGGGAACAGCAGGAGGAACTGTCGGGAAACCAGTTCCGCAAGCTGTGCCGAACCGAGTTCCTGAACTACCTGCGGGTCCGCGAATGGCAGGATATATACGCTCAGCTACGCCAGGTCACAAAAAGCCTCGGGATGTCGGTGAACACCGCACCGGCCGACCCCCGGCAGATCCACCTCTCGCTGTTGGCCGGCCTGCTGTCACACATCGGTCTCGCCGACCCCGAGAAGCCGGACTATCAGGGTGCGCGCAACGCCCGGTTCGCCGCCTTCCCCGGTTCGGCGTTGTTCAAGAAGCCACCGCGCTGGGTGATGGCCGCCGAGCTCGTCGAGACGTCCCGGCTGTGGGGACGCACGCTCGCACGCATCGAGCCGGAGTGGGCGGAGGCGCTCGCGCCCCACCTGGTCACCCGCACCTACAGCGAACCGCACTGGGAGAAGACCCGGGGCGCGGTGATGGCGTTCGAGAAGGTGACGCTCTACGGGGTGCCCCTGGTCGCGTCCCGCACGGTGAACTACAGCGCGGTCGATCCGACGTTGTGTCGGGAACTGTTCATCCGCCATGCCCTGGTCGAGGGCGACTGGCAGACCCACCACGCGTTCTTCCACGCCAACCAGGAACTGCTCGACGACGTCGAGGAGCTGGAGCACCGGGCGCGGCGCCGCGACATCCTGGTCGACGATGAGGCCCTGTTCGACTTCTACGACCAGCGGATCCCCGCCCACGTCGTCTCCGGCCGCCACTTCGACAGCTGGTGGAAGAAGGCCCGGCAGGCCGAACCCGACCTGCTCGCCTTCTCCACGGCCATGCTGATCAAGGCTGACGCGGCCGGGGTCGACGAGCGCGACTACCCCGATACCTGGCAGCATGACGACCTCAGCCTGGCGCTGTCCTACCAGTTCGAACCTGGCACGGAGGCGGACGGTGTGACCGTGCGCATCCCGCTCCCCGTGCTCAACCAGGTGAGCGCCGACGGCTTCGACTGGCAGGTACCGGGCCTGCGCGAGGAGCTGGTGACAGCGCTGCTGCGATCGCTGCCCAAGCAGATACGGCGCAACTTCGTCCCTGCGCCCGACTACGCCAGACGGCTCCTGGCATCGGTGGCACCGGCCGACGGGCCGCTGCTCGCCGTCCTGGAACGCGAACTCGGTCACCTCAGCGGCGTGGATGTGCCCCGGGACGCCTGGCAACTCGACCGCGTACCCGACCATCTGAAGATCACATTTCGGGTGGTGGACGAGGCGCAGCGCACCCTCGCCGAGGGCAAGGACCTCGCCGCGCTCACCCGGGCACTGGCGCCGACGCTGCAGGCTGCGGTCAACGCCGCGGCGGACGGCGTCGAGCGCCGGGGCCTGCGGACCTGGGACTTCGGCCCGATCCCCCAGCTGGTCGAACAACGCCGCGCCGGTCAGCCGGTCCGGGCCTATCCCGCGCTGGTCGACGAGACCGACAGCGTGGCCATCGCGGTGTTCGCCACCGAGACCGAGGCCCGCCAGGCCATGTGGCAGGGCACCCGACGCCTGCTGTTGCTCAACGCGCCGTCACCGATCCGCGCCATCAACGCACAGCTGACAAATCAGGCTAAACTGACACTCAGCCATCATCCATACCGCACCGCCACCGAACTGCTCGATGACTGCATTGCCTGCGCCGCAGACAAACTGATCGCGGAATGCGGCGGTCCGGCCTGGGACTCCGACGGTTTCACCAAGCTGACGGAAATCGTCCAAGCCGACCTGACCGCGACCGCGACCGACGTGGTGACAAAGGTGGAGCGTGTCCTGGCAACCGCGCACACCATTGAACGGCAGCTCAAGGCGACGACGAGCCTCGCGTTGGTGCCGGCGCTGCGCGACGTGCGCTCCCAGCTCTCGGGCCTGGTGTACCGGGGTTTTGTCAGCAGCACCGGCTGGACGCGACTACCCGACGTCGCCCGCTACCTCGCCGCGATCGCGCTGCGGCTGGAGAAACTGCCGGGCGACCCCAACCGCGACCGGGAACGCACCCGGCAGGTCGAGCAGGTGACGCGGGAGTACGACGAACTGCTTGGCCGCCTGCCACCGGGTAGCTCACCCGGCGAGGAGCTGGCACGAATCCGGTGGATGATAGAAGAGCTGCGGGTCAGTTACTTCGCTCAGACCCTGCGGACGCCGTACCCGGTATCAATGGAACGGATCTTCCGGGCGATGGACCAGCTCACGCTCTGACCGAACCGATCACAGCGATCAAGGAGACCAGTGGCAGTGGCACTTCGCGCTTTCGGACGGACCGGAGTCAGGGTCAGTCCGCTGACGCTCGGGGCGATGATGTTCGGCGCCTGGGGAAATCCCGACCATGACGACAGCATTCGGATCATTCACCACGCCCTGGATGCGGGCATCAACATCATCGATACCGCGGACGTGTACTCGCAGGGCGAGTCCGAGGAGATCGTCGGCAAGGCGCTCGCCGGGGGCCTGCGGGACGAGGTGGTGCTCGCGACGAAGTTCCACCTACCCATGGACGACAACCCCAACCACCGTGGCAACTCCCGCCGGTGGATCATCCGCGCGGTCGAGGACAGCCTGCTGCGGCTGCGGACCGACTGGATCGACATCTACCAGGCCCACCGGCCCGCGCCCGGCACCGACTTCGACGACACCCTCGGCGCGCTGAGCGACCTCGTCCACCAGGGCAAGATCCGCTATATCGGGACGTCGACCTTTGAACCGTCGGCCATCGTGGAAGGCCAGTGGATCGCGCAGCGTCGTGGCCGTGAACGCGTCGTCTCCGAGCAGCCGCCGTATTCCCTACTGGCCCGCGGCATCGAGCGGGAGGTCCTGCCGGTCGCGCAGCGCTATGGGCTGGCCGTGATTCCGTGGAGCCCACTGGCCGGCGGGTGGTTGACCGGGCGGTACCGAAAGGGAGCCGAGCTGCCCGTCTCCGGCCGCCGCCAGCGCTCGCCCGGACGCTTCGACCTGACCCTCCCGGCAAACGTCGCCAAGCTCGAAGCGGTCGAGCAGTTGGCCCTGCTGGCCGAGGAGGCCGGGCTCTCCCTGGTCCACATGGCCATCGCGTTCGTTCTTGAGCATCCCGCCGTCACCTCGGCGATCATCGGCCCGCGGACCATGGAGCAGCTCGAGTCCCAGCTCGACGCGGCCAAGGTGACGCTCTCACCGGACCTGCTCGACCGGATCGACACAATCGTGCCACCGGGCACGACCATCAACACCGCGGACGGGGGCTACGAACCACCGTCCCTGACCGACCCGGCCTGCCGCCGTCGGAGCAGCGCCGGACCCCGATAGCGAGGTATCGATCTATAATCTGGTGTGACCACGAGGTCACAGGGAGGCGGTTCGGCATGCGCACCGTAGTTCTCGGCGAGCGTCCCCGGGTTCTCGATGAGTTCATCGCCCGACGCGAATCGCTCGGGCAGGACACCTTCGACGAGATCTGGAACGGGGAATATCATATGGCGCCGGGTCCATCAGCAGAACACGGCCGTGTTGACGACGAAGTCAGTGCTCTGTTGCGCCCACGGGCGCGGGCCGCCGGGCTCGTGCGCACCGGCCCGTTCAACCTCGGCCGCCGCGAGGACTACCGAGTACCCGACGGTGGGTTGCACCGCGGACGCCCCAGCGGCGTGTATCTGCCCACCGCCGCGGTGGTCATCGAGGTCGTGTCACCAGACGACGAGACCTACGCGAAGATCGATTTTTATGCCGCGCACGAGGTGGATGAACTGATCGTCGCCGATCCGGCGCGCCGGACGGTACGGATCTGGCAACTCGTGGACGGCAAATACGATGAAACCGGGCACAGCGACCTGCTGGACATCACGGCGACAGCGCTGATCGACGGCATCGACTGGCCCTGACGGAAAAGCCGAGACTGTACCGAGTCCAACCATAGACGCATCGAGAAATCAGCACCGACAACTCGTGCTGCACGGTGGGGACCAGCGGCGTTGAATAGGAGCCGGCACCGCGCGGCGACGACCGGGAGGCGACTCGATGCTGGTCCGTGATACCAAGGCCCCGAGCTATGAAACCCTACGACCTTTCAAGAATCCGGATGCCCCGGGAAATCTCGGGAAATTCCCCGGGTTTCCCGTCTACGAGGGGCTGAGCACCTACCTCGCGGATGCAAAGGACCATCCCGATGACGTGGTGCGCCATGTGCTGGCGACCTGCGCGGCATATGTGTACGCGAAGGTCGATCCACCCGGGCCGGAGAACACCGACACGCTCGCCACCATGATGGCCCGCATGGGACTCGAGGAGAACAACTGCCGCATTGTCGCAGAGTCCGTCGACGCGATGCTCATCTCGTCCACCGCCGCCATCGTGCAGAGCAGCGACAAAAGGGTCGTCATCCTGGCTTACCGGGGCACGGAACCGTCGAATATCATGACCTGGCTGACCGACGTCGAGATCTACGCAGGTGATGCGACGAAGTTTCGTGTGTCGAACCCACGGACGGGTGACAGCGGCGCCCTCGATCTGCATGCGGGCTTTTACCGGAACGTCCGGGCGACGCGCTACGAGGTGTTGCGCGCCCTGAAACGCGCGATGGCCGGGCAGTCCATCCTGGATGCCGATATCAGGCCCGGCGAGGGTGATCTGAACGGGAGCCAGCACATTACTCCCACCCTCTACATCACCGGCCACAGCCTGGGTGGTGCGATGGCCGCCATCATGGGGATCATGCTGATGACCGACCCTCAGTACAAGTACACCATCGGTAACAACCTGCGGGCTGTGTACACCTTCGGCCAACCGATGATCGGCCCGCAGGCGCTCGCCGACGCGTACGAGAAAATCGAGAACCGGGCTCCGGTACTCCGGTACGTCCACCGTAAAGACCCGGTGCCCCATCTGCCGCCACGCCAGACCGGTACGTTTGCACACTTCGGTCGGGAGTGGCACTACGACGGAAAAGAATGGAAGGAGACCAGTGCCGAACCGGCGCGGCAGATGAAGGATGTCACGGGTCTCGGCCGGGCGGCCCTCGCGTTTGTGGCCGAACAGAGCCCGTCCCTGCGCCGGATACCCGTCGACTTCTCGATTTCCGATCATTTTCCGCAGCACTACGTCGAGAGACTGACCCCGCCCGGCACGCTCATCAGCGAGTTCGGTGACGACCAGCTGATACTGCCGACAGGCGAGCCGGCACCCTGGCCCATGCCGAGCTTTCTCCGGAGTCTTCCGCAGGTCGTGGTCAAAGCGACGGAAGGCATCATCGGAAACGGCATCCGGATGGCGGGGAACGTCGGACGTGCCGTCGGAAGCACGGTTACCAGGCGGACATAAGCCGCCTCGGATCATAGAAGGCCACGCCGGTCGCGGTACACGTCGTGCGGCCCACCGCGACCGGCGTGGCCGCGGTGGCACCGGGCACCGCTGTACGGGACGTCAGCAGCTCGTCGAGGTCGGCCTGGCTGAAAGGCGCACTGTCCCGCCACTTGATCGACCCGATGAACGTGACCGCCTTCGGCGGTGCGCTGGAACGGACGCCGACCAGATCGACCTCAGGGATATTGCCGCGAGGCCACCAACCGCCGACCGTTTCCGCGCCACCGAGAACGGGATCGGATGCGGCCAGACGGGTCAGCGCCTCCCGCACCAGCGGCTCGACCGCCCGTCCACGGTAGTGCGCCCACGATGCGCTGACCCTGGCCCGGGCGAGATCCGACCGGCCGCGCTGAATGTCGTTGATACCGGGCTCGACGAAACGCAACCAGAACCGCAGGTACGGGTCCGCGATCCGATAGCGGGGAACATTGGAGGATTTCACCGAAACGGGCTGGTCGACCGCGATGACCCGCTTGTCGGCAAGCAGTCGAAGCGTACGGCTCAGCGGGGTCGCCGCAAGCCCCGCGCGCCCCGCGATCGCCGAATGTGCCCGTTCACCGGCGCCGATCGTCCGCAGGACATCGCTTGCCTGCAGATCACGAGGAAACTCGGCGTCGAGCACCCGCTGCCCGATGACGACCAGCTCGGTGTTGTCGTCGGCAAACTGGTCGTCGAGAAAGGCGTCGAGACCCTGGTGGCGTCGCCACTCGAGGAGCAGGCGGGGATAACCACCGGTGACCAGTTGGGCGTCGAAAGCCTCCGCCGCCCGGTCCGAAGGAATGCCCAACATGCGAGCCGTGTCGCCGAGCAGGAAGGGCGTGACAACCATCTCCTTGACCCGCCCGAAAAGAGGACGGTCGTGCCCGGTGAGCATCTCCATGACGGCGAGGTCGCTACCGATGAGGATCATGAGAACCGGCCGGCTCTCGAACAGCCGGTCCCACAGTTTCTGCAACGTGCCGTCCAGGCCGGGATCGCGTTCGAGCAGCCACGGCAACTCGTCCAGGACCACGATCGACGGAGCATCGGTCGGCAGTGCCGCGTGCACCGCGCGCAGAGCCTGCTCCCAGTTGCGATACGCCCCGCCCATGAGCAGGTCAGCACCTGGCAGGGTGCACTCCAGCCGCGCATCCTCGACAAATCCGTCCAGGTCCCGCTGGATGGTTGCCTGCCGGGCGCCGGTAACGAACAGACTCGGCAGGCCGCTGCGTTGCACGAACTCGCTGACCAGACGCGACTTGCCAGCCTGGCGTCGCCCGCGCACACTCAGCAACCGCGCCTCGCCCGCCACCGCAGCGCTCAGGTGACGGGTGAGCCTCGCCATCTCCTCAGCGCGGCCCACGAACGGCGTCTGCCCCATGAGGTCCAGGCTAACATCCATGTTAGTGACATCCATGTTACTAACATCAGTGTTAGTTTTAGGGATGATCGACGGGACCAATCGACGGGACCAATCGACGGGATCAGTGGATGGCGGTCCCGGCCACGGCGCCGACAGCGGCGGTCACGGCCATGGCGAGGCACCCGCCGATGATGACACGGCCGGCCGCCCGTCGCCGGTTCGCGCCGCCGAGCGCGGCACCGACCGTGCCGAGCAGGGCCAGGCCCATCAGCGTCACGCCGATCAGCAGCACGATCCTGGTGTTACTGGTGGCGACGACCGTGGCCAGCAACGGGAGCAGCGCACCGGCGGCGAAACTCAGCGCGGAGGCCCCAGCGGCCTGGACCGGACGCGCAGCGTTCGCCGGCAGCTGGCCGAGTTCGTCGCGGGCGTGCGCGGCCAGCGGATCGGCCTGGCTGAACTCGACCGCGACCTCCCGGGCAAGTTGCGGGTTCAGCCCACGTCGCACGTAGATGCCGGTCAGCTCGTCCAGTTCGGCAGCGGGATCGGCCGCGAGCTCCGCCGCCTCCACGGAGAGATCCCGCAGTTCGACGTCACGCTGAGAACTGACCGAGACGAATTCACCGGCGGCCATCGATGTCGCCCCGGCTACGAGCCCGGCCAGGCCCGCGGTCAGCACGGCGGCCCGCGACGCTGATGACGCGGCGACACCCAGCATCAGGCTCGCGGTCGACACCAGGCCGTCGTCGGCACCCAGCACTGCGGCTCGCAGCCAGCCCGACCGCTCGCCACGGTGTCGCTCCCGATGTCCGGTTCTCGTCATGGTGCGATCGAACGCCACCGGCTCACGCAACGCCACCCGCGACTCGCCACGGGCGAGTGAAAGTCCTCACCGCGGCGGGCGGGAGCCGGCCGCCAGAATGTCGAGGGCCTGGTAGGTCTCGTTGCCGAGCGAGACATGCCGGCGCCCACCACTGTCCCAGCGGGCCCCACGCAAAGTCGTGTTGAAGACCCGTTCCACCCCTGGAATGGGGTTGGGCCTGGTGAAATCCAGCGGCGGGACAAGCTGTAGATCAAGATTGGTGGTCCGACCCAGTTGGGCCAGTAGCGCCGACGAGGTGAGCTCGCCCGGCACCTGGTTGCCGATTTTCTCCACGACCTGCACCGAGAGCCATCCGTTCAGCGACGTGCTCGACTTCCACAGTGCGGCGGACGCGTCCTTGTCACCACTGTTGTACTCGGCGTCAAGCTCCGCGCGCATGCGCCGCAGTTCGCTGAACCGGTCGGCCTCGTCGAGCTCGGGGTAGGCGGTGGCCTCGACCAGCCGGCCCGCGACCGGCCCCAGCTGTTCCAGGCTCGCGTCCGAGATCGCGCCGGTCGCGTGGCAGTAGGAGAGCCGTCCGCCGCCGCCGCGCATCACCGCCACGGCCGCCTGTTCGGTGACCACCATGACCGTGCCGTCGGCACCTGCTGCGGTCAGCCGGGTCACGGTTGGCGTGAAGTCGTTCGTGGTGATGGGCACCCTCACCACCGGACTCACCGGAAGCCCGACGGCCTTGGCACCAACCTGACCAAGAATGAGGAGACGATCGCTGGCGGAAAGGTCGTAACCGACCATCCCGAGATGCCCGGCACCGATCTTCTTCAGCAGCGCCGGGCAGACCGCGGGGAACATGACCAGCGGGCTGAGCACGAAACTGATCGGGGAGTGCAGCTCGGACCCGTCCGCGGACACCCCGGCGGAACCGACCGAGGCGATACCGGCCTTCGCGAGGGTCGCCATGATGCCCCCGGTGCCGCTGGTCTCCGACACGACCGCGAGGACGCCGGTGTCGGCCGCCTGTTTCGCACAGGCCGCCGCCGCGGATCCGTCGTTGTTCTCGTTGCAGTGGACCAGTTGGACCGGATGCCCCTTGATCCCGCCCCGGGCGTTGACGCCACGGACAGCGGCCCTGGTGGCCGCCACCATTTCCGGGTAGTTCCCGCCCGCGGTCCCCGTCGGCGCGATGATCATCACCGTGACCGGTGCGCCAGAGCTGCCCGCCGGTCGTGGTGAACCGGCGCCGTCGCCACCGTGCGCGCACGCCGTCATGCCGGCCAGAGCCAGCGCGCCACCCAGACCAGCCGCGATCATCCGAAGTCGCGCCCTACGCACCCGCGAGCCCCTTCCGTTCGAATTCGCCGACCGGTCGGCCCAGATAGGCGGCCTGCACCCGGGGGTCACCGCACACCTCGGCCGGCCGACCTTCGGCGATCTTCCTGCCGATGTCGATGACGGCCACGCGGTCGCAGACGCCCTGGATGACGCTCATGTCGTGGTCATTGATGACGATGGCGAGTCCCCAGTCGTCGGCGAGGCGGCGCAACAGCCGGACCAGCTGCGCGGCCTCGGTCTGGTCAAGCCCGGCACACGGTTCGTCGAGCAGCAGCACGGACGGCGCCGCGGCCACGGCGCGGGCGACCGAGAGCAGCCGGCGGCGGCCGTACGGCAGCTCCGACACCGTGCGGAACAGATCGTCACGCAGCCCGAACGCACCGACCGCGAGGGCGGCCATGGGCGGCAGCGGTCGCTCCCGTGCCGACAGCAGGTTGGTGAGGTAGGCCCTGGTGTCCCGTGGGTCGCTGGCCGCCTGGATGTTCTCCAGCACGGTGAGGTCCTCGAACAGAGCGAGGTGCTGAAACGTGCGGCCGATCCCGGCACGCGCGCGCCGGGGCGCCCCGAGCCGGTCCACGGGTGTCCCACCGAGGGTCACCACCCCGCCGGCCGCGGGAGCGTGGCCGCTGATCGCGTCGATGAGGCTCGTCTTCCCGGCCCCGTTCGGCCCGATCAGCCCGACCACCTCGCCGGGCTCGACCGCGAGGTCGATGCTGCGCACCGCGGTCATCGCGCCGAACGTGACGGTCAGGCCGGCGACCGCCAGCCGTGCGGGCCGCACCGGCACGGGTTGTACCGGCACGGGTTGCTCGCCGGCGTCGCCGCCGGATGCCAGCAGGTGGGCGAGACGACGCCGGCGGCTGGCGGCGGCGCGCGCCGGCCGGTCCGGCCAGCCCGATCCAAGCCGGGCGAGCGCGCGGTGGATGGCGCGGGCGTTGTCCGCGGCGATGCCGCCACCGGGACCATTCATGATCATTATCAGCACGACGCCACTGGCAAGGGGCAGGAAACGGTCGAGATGGACCAGCCAGCCAGGCCCGCCGAGAAGGTCCCCGACCACCATCGCGACGCGCGTGCCGAGGGTGCCGACCACCAACGTCGCACCCGCGACCGATCCACTCACCCAGCCGATCCCGCCGACCACGGCAAAGGCGATCAGCATGATCGAACCAAACGGCGCGAACGTCCCCGCGCCATAGTTGATGTTCCCGACCTCGCCGTACTCGTAGAAGACGTAGAGCACCCCGCCGAGCCCCGCGATCGCGGCGGACAGCGCGAACGCGTACAGCTTGGCACCGACGACACTGATACCGAGCGCGGCGGCGGCACGTTCGTCGGCCCTGATCGCGATCAGCCGTCGCCCGGCCCGGCCACGGCGCAGGTTGGCCACGGCGAGTGCCACCAGCGTGAACACGACCAGCGCGAGCGTGGCGAAGCCATCCGGATTATCAATCGTGTCGAGTTCGATACCGAACAACGACTGCGTACCCACCACAGTGCCCTCGGGTGAGCCCAGCCCGCCGAAGATGGTCGCGGCCGTACCCGCCGGCGGTGGCGAGTGGTAACCCCGCTGGAACAGGATCGCGTCGGCGGCAGCACCTATACCCAGTGTGACGATCGCGAGCTGTAGACCCCGGGTGCGCAAGGCGGGCAGGGCGAACAGCAGCCCGACCGCGACAGCGCCGATGACGCCCACGACCAGCGCCGCCACCAGCGGCCAGTGCCAGCTGGCGACGATACGGCCGGTGATGAGCGCGGCAACGCCGGCCGGAACGAGCTGGCCCAGGCAGATCTGGCCGGCGAACCCGACCAGAACCACCAGCGACACCATGAGCAGTGCCCAGAGCGCATTGGCACCTACGGCATTCACCCAGTCGCTCGGCAGCACGAACCAGATGAGCGCCAGGGCAACGGCCAGCAGCATGCCCAGGGCCAGCGGATGGATGCGGCCACCGCCCAGCTCCGGGTGTCGGGCCACGATGTGTCCGCGGTCGGGAATGCCGTGCCCGCGCACCACCAGATAGAAGACAATCACGATGAGTGGGATGACGCGATCAGCTCCGGTCCACGCGGGATGTGCGGTGACAAGACCGACCTGGGTTTCGAGCTCGACGAGTCCGAGCGCGAGCCCGCCGGCGAACACCCCCGGCAGTGAGTGGAACCGCGCCATGAGCGCGACAGCGAGCGCTGGTACCACAAGCATGATCAAGCTTGGCGACGACAACGGGTTGCCCAGCGGCGCCAGCAGCACTCCGGCGAGACCGGCGAGGGCCGAGCCCACGCACCACGCTGCGCCCGCGACCGCGTCCGGTGACCATCCGACGGCGGCCGCGGCCCGGGGATTGTCGACCACGGCGGTCGCGGCCAGGCCGACGGTGGTGAAACGAAAGAACGCCCACAGGACGGCGATGACGACCGCCACCGCGGCGAGCCGGACGAACAGGTCGACACCGATCGTCGTGCCGAACATGGTCAGCTCTCCGGCCGGCAGTACCGACGGCGAGGACCGCACCCGGGACCCGAAGCACAGACCGGCCACCGACTGCACAATGATCAGCAGGCCGAGCGTCGCCATGGCGCGGATCAGCGGGGAGGCGCCCCGCAGCGGCCGCATCGCCAGGACCGCAAAGGCGAGGCCGATCGCCGCGGTGACCACGACGGTCAGGGCACCCGCTGGCGCGACCGGCAGGCCCCAGTTCTCCTGGGCCGCGCTGAAGAAGTACGCCGCCCACATCACCAGCGCACCGTGGGCAAAGTTGATCACACCCGCGCCGCGGGCGATGACCACCACGCCCGACGCCACCAATGCGTACAACGCACCGGTGCCGAGGCTGAGCAGCGCGTATCCGAGCAGGTTGGTCACAAAAGCCCGGTCACACGGTGAGCGTCGCGCGGCATACCGAATCCGACGTCCATGAGCCGCCCATCTCCACCCGGAAACTCCGGGACCCGCCGCAATCATACGGAATGTAGTGGTCATCAATATCGCCGGCAAGCCGGATATCCAACTGAATGAGTAGTCTTTTTATATGAATATTGTGCGCCGGACGGATTCCGATCGGTCCGGCGTCTTTCCCCGCAAGCGGGTGTAATGACCTCTACCTGCGGACCTGCGGACCTGCGGACCTGTACCTGACTTCTACCGAACGCGGAGGGCGACGTGGTACCAGCCGACGGCGGACTCGTGGCAGCCGCCGGTCTGCTGGCCGGGACGGTGAACGCGGTTGCCGGCGGCGGCACCCTGATCGCCTTCCCCGCGCTGCTCGCCACCGGGATGCCGGCACTCACCGCGAACATCACGTCCTCGGTCGGGCTGGTGACCGGCTACGCCGGCGGCGCGCTCGGCTACCGGCGGGAACTCGCAGGCCAGGCCACCCGACTGCGCGCACTGGCCATCCCGGCGCTACTGGGCGGGCTGACCGGGGCGGTGGTGCTGCTGGTCACACCCGCGGACGCGTTCCGGGCGGTGGTCGGCTACCTGGTCGTGGCGGCCTGCGGGCTGCTCGGCGCCCAGCCGTGGCTGGCCCGGCTGGTCGGCGCCCGGCGTGCGGCCGCGTCCGCGGCGTCCACCACCAACCGTGGCACCAACAGCGGTGTCACCTGGCCGACCCGCGCGGGGGTGTTCCTGGCGGGGGCGTACGGCTCCTATTTCGGCGCCGGCCTGGGGGTGCTGCTGCTCGGTGTGCTGGGAATCCTGCTCCCCGACGACATCCAGCGCACCAATGCCGCGAAGACGTTGCTCTCGTTCGGGGTCAACGCGATCGGTGTCACCGTGTTCGTGGTCAGCGCCCAGGTTTCCTGGACCTTCGCGGCGATCCTACTGGTCACCTCCTGCGCAGGCGGTGTCCTCGGCGCGCGCCTCGCCCGGCTGCTGCCCGCGTCCGCGCTACGGGGCACGGTCGTGACCCTCGGACTGATCGTCTCAGTCGTCCTCATCGTCGCCAGGTGAGCGCGCCAACGATCCGAGGACTTCGGCCTCCGGCAATGCGACAGAACCACGATCGCATCGCCTTTGGCCCTTCAGGGCGGTGGGTAGGAGGTGATTTGTGGTCCGACCATCGCTCTATGACGTCCTGGGTGTGCAGCCGAGCGCCTCGCCCGCCCAGATCGTCACCGCCTACCGGCAGGCCGCCCGGCGCACCCATCCCGACACCGGCGGCTCCGAGAGCGCGTTCCGTCTGGTCAACACCGCATATCAGGTGCTGAGCGATCCCGAGCGGCGGCGCGCCTATGACCGTCGGCTGCGCTCCCGATCAGTCGGCGGGCCTACCGGCCCCGCCGCACCTACCAGACCCGCCGCACCTACCGGACCGATCTGGCCGACGGTTCCGCGCCAGACGGGCCCACCAGGCCGGACCACCGGCGCCGCGACACCGCAACCCGCAGCCGGCGAAACGCAGCGGCGGACCCGTCGCCGTTACCTGGCGATGATGGCCTGCTGCCTGGCATTGTTCGTATTCGCCGGCAGCGTGGTCCGTTTCCTCTCAGTCCCCGCCGCCCTGGCCATGATGGTCATTGCTGCAATCATTCCACCGGTCGCGGCCGTCATCGCCAACCGCTCCCGGGACTGAGAATCTGTGGTGAATGCTGTTGCGAACATGCTCACAGGCTGGGGGCCAGTTCCACCATCCGTTCCACGTCGTTGCGGTAGGACAGCAGGCAGGGCATGGGGATGTCGAGTCGTTCACCCGTCCGGATGACATCGTCATAGATCTCGTACAGTTCCGCGGGCGCATACCGCCCGTGATTGACCGAAATTCGCTGGGGCAGTTCGCCGCGGAGCATGAGCCGGACCGCGGGCGCCACCGTCGACGGCGGAAGCACGAACGGGCGGGCATCCTGCGCAAAACGTACCTCCGCCCCGCGTGCGGCGCATATCTGCATGGCCTCCCGACCGGCGTGCAATGCGTCGTAAACGGCACGGTTGCTGCGCGTGAACCGCTCGAAACCCCGAGCACGGGCGCCGCCGCATATCCAGGCCGTGGTGCTGGCAAAATACACCCACAGCCAGTGCTCCATGTTGGGATGAATCTCCGGGCGGAAGCCGGCCTCGGCGAAGAGTGCGGCAAGGCGGCCCAGATTCTGCTCGGCGAGGTCCGTGATCGTTCCACCGATCGCCGTATTACCCGTGCTCGCCCCGAGCACGATCCCGCCCTCGAAGGCACCGTTCAACACGTTGTCGATGATGCTGCCGCCGGCCCGGGGAGCGCCCAGCACATACTGATCCTTACTCAGGCAGGCGTCGATGAAGTCCAGGCCGCGCCAGTTGTGGTTCAGGAACAGCACGGTGGCCGAGCCCAGGTTCCGCGCGAGCGTGGGCAGGACGTCAGGTGTCTGACTGTGCCGGACGGCAAGCACCACCAGCTCGACACCGTCAGTCGGCCGCAAGTCGGTGACGATACGGGGACGGAACCGCTCGGTGACCTCCCGCCTGCGCCTGCCCCGGACGTCGAGGATGTTCAGGTCGATCCCGTCGACCCATCGGTCCACCTGCTGCGGGCGGACCAGCACGCTGACCTCGTGCCCGGCCCTTGACAGCGCCCAGGCGTGTAGGGTACCGATCACTCCACCACCGAACACCAGAACACGCATGGCATCCAGTATCCGAAGCCGGTGGGACGTTCGGCAGAGTCGCAGGCCCATCGACGAGCAGCACAAAGACCCACCCGGCCACGGCCTTCCCGCGACCGGCCCGAAGACCTGTTACCTTTTCCGGCTCACCCTTTCGGGCCGGGGAAGCGGGGCGGGTCGGACGGCCGGTAACGACCGTCGACCGATCTTTTTAGCTGCTCGACGAGTGTGGTTGCCGCGGCCTCCTGCGGCAGGCCGACAAGGTCAATATGAACGATACCGCGCAGCAGCCCGTCCGGCTCGCATTCCGCCACCCGAACCGGAATCAGTTTCCGTCGCATCCCGTTGGGATCAGCCTGCCAGGCGGCCTGCCATTCAGCCTGCACCTGTGCGGCCTGCAGATATTTCTCCGACAGCACCACCAGTGTCCGCTTGGAATGCACGATCGCGTCGTTGAGCCGCCCCACAACATGACTACCGGGCAGTACGTCCCAGGTTTCGATGTGCACCCGGTACTTCTGTGCTTCCAGCTCCCAGGCGATCCAGGTAGCCCAGCTCTCGTCCGGCTCGGCGGCGGAGATGAGGAAGTCCCAGCCGGGCGCGTCGGACGGCGTGTCGTCGGTGACCGCGCCGGCTCGTTCGGTCTCGGCACTCAGAGCCGCGGCCGGCACCTGCACCTGCACCTGCACCCAGGCCGTACCGGAGAACTTCGGAACCTCGACATCGACCCTGCGGAACTCCCCTGGGTCGAGCCCACGAAGCCGCTCGGCAACGGTGGCGGCATACAGCTCGTCGGAGACGATGAGCGCGAGATCCTCGGACGGTATGTCCTGGAGCACCTGACGCACGGGTGGGGCGTCCACCAGCCGGGCCGCGACCACGGTCGGCTGACCGGCGAACCCGGTGTCATCGACGATCACATCGCCGTGGTGCAACGCCACCCGCAACCGGACCCGACCGGTGTCGTTACGCGTGCGGTTGTAGGCCCGCAGCGCAATTCGCAGCTCGCGGACGAAGTCCGCGGCGATCCTCGCCTTGGGGATTCCGGCGGCGACCACGCCGAGAAAGCCGTCGCCCCGGTCCTGCAGCCGGACGGCGTCGGCGGGGATGCCGGTTCGCTCAAGGGCCTGCTCGACGACCTCGCGCAGACCCCGGCGCCAGGCAAGCTGGACGAGGGTGCCGCGCTGGCTGAACCGCACGGCGTCCAGGGCGAGCACGGTGTAGGGCATCGGAAGATCGTCGGGTGCGGTGAACCAGCCCGCCGTGTCCGCGGAGGCCCGCGCCTGCGCGAACACCCGATTCGCCGGATAGTGCTTCGCGGCGGCGGCGAGGATCCGCTGCCGACCATCCGGCAACCCTCCGCTGTCAAGAAAGTTGTTCACCTCCGCCCAGAACGCCAGCGGGGTCTGCGCCGGCGCCCAGGACGGCTGCTCACGTCGGTCCACTCCGGCGCGCTCAAGCAACTGGACGGCGCTCAGCGACGTCGCGAACGCACCCGCAAGCGCCCGGATCTCCCGATCGGTCAACCGCTGCTCGCCCAAGACTCCCCCGTACGTAAGGCTCCCCGTACATGCCGCCGGATACATGCGGCCGCGTCATATTCGCATGTTATGACCGAGAGCACCGACCCCGGTCGCCCAGGGTTCATCGCACTCACGCACTCACCGCTTCCTTGCGAACCTCCGTCATCCACGCCATCGCCGCAGCAGCCGGACCCGTACCTCACGCTCCCGGGTCTTGGCCAGCACCACGTCCACCAGCTCCGGCGGAAACACCGCAGTCAGATCCCCAAGCGCGAACCGATCAATCAGGCGAGCAGCCATCGGACATCACCCCTAGTATCCGTAGAACTACCAGTTCAGCATAAATCGGCCCTAAATCAACGGCATTGCGTTTAACCTGCTTGCTTCTCCGCCAGTGCCTCCGTTGTGTCTTTTTTGATCTTTCCGACGGGGTGGTGTTGGGCGGGGTGACGGTTGCGTGACCCCGCTGGGCGGTCGGCCTCACTCCGGGGATGGGCAACACTGGAGTGAGGTCGTCTCCGTCCAGGTCATGGCGATGCCCGCCGAGTTCGGAACAAAGATCACATGATCGGCGCGGCATGCCACCTTCAGATCATGAAACTGAGTGAACAAACGGTCGCTATTGCAGCCGTTTTCGTACTCAATTTGTTGATCGATGAGTCTCTCCCTGACGGTTCACCCGACGGAATCCGGCGAGGGCGGCCGCCGCGGTAGCGGATGTGGGGGCCGGCGGGTGGCCGCGGGGATGGGTAGCCGCTGTGGCAGCGACGCCTTGGTGGGTAGCCGGTCCAGCACGAGTGGATGGTTGACGTACATTTTCCGCCCGAAAACCGGCGCCTCCTGACGTCTTCCCTCCACTCGTCGCACCAAAAGGAATACGGATCAAGGAGTGGGGTTGGGGTGGATGCGTCGCGAGGTACGAGGAGGTCCAGGTAGCGGTCTTCTACTTGGGCCGACGGAGCCGGGATACCGTGCGGCGCGAAGCGGCGTGCGGGCATCCCTCGTTGGACGAACTTCCGGCGCCGCCCACTTAAACTGAGATCATGACTGTTCGTGAGGAAGCGCACCGCCTGCTCGACGCGGTGCCGGAGGACCGGCTCCCCCACGCCGTCGAACTGCTGCGCCGATGGGCTGAACTGGAACATAGCGAACGCCCCCGCCGCCAGTTCCGCACGACCGGCATCTTCGACGGCGACCCTGACCTCGGAGCACGGTCCAAGGACATCGTCCGCGGCGCCTGGGGCGGCGAGGAGCACCACTCAACGTGATCGTCATCGACACCGGCCCCGTGGTGGCCAACGCCAATCGCAAGCGTTGGCATCCGTCACCCCGGCCGATGTGAGCAGGGCCGCCGATCGGCGCCAGCATCGCCGAGGTACCTCATGGCCGTCCCGCTCACGCGACAGGGTTCGACGCGACGGTGATCGGTGTGGGGACGTTTCTGTGTTCCGCGGAACGCACTGACCAGCTCATCGGGGCGTACCTCCTTCCTCCGCACAGGCAGGCCAGTCGGCAAGCTGCGGTAAAGCCGACCGGTCGACGTTTCAGGCCGCGGTTTCGGTGGTGGGCGTGACGCCCGGCGGTGTGTCCCATCGGCGGGGCGGACGGCGGCGTTGCGGCGGAACCGCGGTCAGGGCATCGGCAGGGTCGACAAAGCGGCCCGATGCGGTATCAAGGACCCAGGTGTGCGCGGCGGGAATGTCGAAGTAAAGGCCCACGAGCTCAAGCGGACCCCGTTCCAACGCGCGCCGCACGGCCGGGTGGCCGCTCAGGTGCTCCAGCTGAAGGACGACGTTGGCCCGGCCCAGTTGTTCCAGGGGCGACAACATCTCCGTACCGGGAAGGGGCATCCGGGCCAACGCCGCGCGCGCATGGGTCAGCCAGCCCGCCAGCGCGGAGTCGGGATCCCGGTCGAGGTCGCCGGAGAGCAGTGCCTGCATGGCGCCGCATCCCGAATGCCCGCACACCACGATCGAGGGCACCCGCAGGACGTCGACGGCGTAGTCCAACGCGGCGGTCACCGACAGGTCGGCGTTGCGCCCGCCGACGATCGGGACGATGTTGCCGACATTGCGGACGGTGAACAGGTCGCCGGGTCCACTACTGGTGATGATGTTCGGAACGACCCGGGAATCGACGCAGGTGAGGAACAGTGCGCTGGGACGCTGGCCGTCCGCGAGTTCCCCGAGGGTGCCGCGCAGCAGCGGAGCGGTCCGGCGGTGGAACTCCGCGACCCCCACCAGCATCGTGCCGGCGGCATCCGCGCGGTGCGCGTCGCCGTGGGATGCCGCCAGCTCCTGCCACTGCGACCAGGGGGCGAACCAGCGGGGCAGGTGCGGAACGACGGTCCGGCGCCGCTTGGCCTGATCTTCCCGTGACGATCGGAACCAGGTGTGGCCGATCTCGTCGACGGTCACCTGCCCGCCCGCCCGCTCGTACGCGGCGCACCACGCGTGCAGGTGGTCGAACGCCGCATGATCGAGATAGTCGACCACCAGCTCGATCGACACGCAGGACCCGGCCGGCACCCGGCCGAGAACCCGGGCCAGGCGCGGCAGGGACAGGAAGCTCACGGTGCCCTCCACATCCACCCGCCATGCCTCCCCGGATGCGACGAGACGGATGTTCGACCACAGCACCCGGCGCAGAACCAGCCCGATGGCGGTGAGCATCCCGAGTGCGACGCCCTGGAGCAGATCGAGTGTGACGACACCGGCGAGCGTGGCGACGTAGACGGGCAGCTCGCCGTGGCGCCGCACGTGCCGAAGATGGGCGACGTCGACCAGCCGGACCCCGACGACGACCAGCAGGCCGGCCAGCGCGGACAGCGGAATCCACTCGACCGCGCCGCCGAGGAACAGCGCGAACAGCGCCACCCACACGCCGTGCAGGACGGCGGACGCCCGCGTCTTCGCCCCGGCCGCGACGTTGGTGGAACCGCGCACGATCACACCGGTCACGGGCAGCCCGCCGGCGAGACCCGACAGGACATTGGCCGCCCCCTGCGCGAGGAGTTCACGGTCGAGGTTGATCCGGCCCGGCGCCCGACCACGGGAGACGGCCAGTTTCTCCACCGCTACCGCGGACAGCAGTGACTCCATGCTCGCCACGATCGCAATGGTGAGAACGCCCAGGATGATCCCGGACCAGTCCCGATCCGGGAAGACCGGCAGAGACACCGCGCCGAGGATCGACCCGGGCAGGTCGACCCGGGGCAGGTCCAGGTGAACGGCGGCGGCGAGGGTCGTCCCGGCGACGACCGCGGCGAGCGGCGCGGGGATCGCGCGCACCCCGCTGGGTAGCCGGCGGACCAACCGAGGCCACAGCAGGATGACGGCGATCGTCACGGCCCCGATCAGGGTCGCGCCGCTGTGGCGCTCGGCGATCCGGCCGGGCAGGGCCACAATGTTGTCGATGGCGTGGGCGTCGGGCTCACCGCCGAGGATGACGTGCAGCTGGCCGACGGCGATGGTGAGCCCGATCCCGCCGAGCATGCCGTGCACGATCGCGGGCGACACGGCGAGGGCTGCGCGGGCGACCCGGCTGGCGCCGAAGATGATCTGGAGCACGCCGGCGGCGGTGGTCACCGCACACGTGACCCGCCACCCGTAGGTGGTGATGAGCCCCGCGATGACCACGGTGAGTCCGGCCGCGGGCCCGCTGACCTGCAGGCAGACACCGCCGAGCGCCCCCGCGACGATCCCGCCGATCACAGCGGCGATGAGACCGGCGGCGACCGGCGCGCCGGTGGCGACCGCGATACCCAATGACAGCGGCATCGCGACCAGGAACACCACCAGCGACGCCTGCACATCTGCCCGCAGGTGCGCCCGCAGGGCCATGTCAATCTCCTCGGGATCGGATCGGCACCGGACGGGATGTCGCGATGGAGATCACCCTCGGATGGGTCGCGCTAGCCGACGACCACGCCTGTCACAAGGGCCGTCCCGTGGGCGCCCCCGCCCGCATCCGACCGCCACGGCGATAGGTGAACCGCACGGGACAACGAAGACGGACCGGCCGGGGTTTCCGGATGTGATCTTTCCTCAAGAAGGAGAATTCCGCTGCGGCTCAGGCGCTCGCCCGCTGTGCGACCGTCCGCCGGACCGCCGCGAGCGCGTCCGCGATCGCCGTCGCATCGGTGCCACCGCCCTGGGCGAGGTCGTCCTTGCCCCCACCGCCGCCGCCGAGGACCTTCGCGGCGCCGCGGACGAGCTCCCCTGCCTTGACCCCACGGTCACGCGCGGGGGCGTTCGTACCCACCACGATGACCGGACGTCGGTCCACCGCGGCCGCCGCCGCGACGACCACCGGGCGGTCGGCGGCGAGCCTGCCGCGGATGTCGAGGACGAGCCTACGAAGATCATCCGCGGATGTGCCGTCCGGCGCATGGTGGGCGACGAGCGCGACCCCGCCGACGTCCTCGGCCGCGCCCGCGAGGTCGCCCGCCGCGGCCAGCACCTGTGCGGCCCGCAGCTTCTCCAGCTCCTTCTCTGCGTCGCGCAACCGCCCGAGCACCCCGGCCAGGCGCTCGGGCACCTCGGCCCGGGGCGCCTTGAGCACGTCGGTGATCTGCGAGACGAGCACGGCCTCACGGGCCAGGTAGCGGTAGGCGTCCAGGCCGACCAGGGCCTCAACCCGCCGGACTCCCGCCCCGACCGACGACTCGCCCAACAGCTTGACCAGGCCGAGCTGCCCGGAGCGACGCACATGCGTGCCGCCACAGAGCTCACGGGAGTACTCGCCGATCGAGACGACCCGCACCCGGTCGCCGTACTTCTCACCGAACATCGCGATGGCGCCGGTCCGGCGTGCCTCGTCGGCGTTCATCACCTCGGCGTGCACGTCGAGATCCTCGATCAACACCTGGTTGATCGTCTCCTCCACGTCGGCCAGCACCGACACCGGCACCGCACCGGCGCAGGAGAAGTCGAAGCGGAACCGGCCGGGCGAGTTCTCCGAGCCGGCCTGGGCGGCGCTCGGGCCCAGAGCGTCCCGCAGGGCCTGATGGGTCAGGTGGGTGGCGCTGTGGGACCGCGAGATCGCCCCCCGCCGAGCGGGGTCGATCTCGGCCCGCGCGTGCATCCCGAGCACGACCCCGCCCGAACGCACCCGACCACGATGGACGATCAACCCTGGCAGCGGCTTCTGCACATCGAAGATCTCGATCTCGGTACCGTCGTCGAGGCGGACCGTGCCGCTGTCAGCCAGCTGGCCACCGCCCTCGGCATAGAACGGCGTGCGGTCGAGCACGACCTCGACATCGCTTCCCTCGCCAGCCTCGCGGGCGGGTGACCCGGCCACCAGCAGCCCGCGGACGATGGCGTCCTGGGCTGCGTTGTCATAGCCGGTGAACACCGACGGACCGGCCGCGTCCAGCACGTCCCGGTACGCCGAGGTGTCCACATGGCCGGTCTTCTTCGCGCGGGCGTCGGCCTTGGCACGCTCACGCTGCTCGCCCATGAGCCGGCGAAAGCCCTCCTCGTCGACGGTCAGGCCCTGCTCGGCCGCCATCTCCAAGGTGAGATCAATCGGGAATCCGAAGGTGTCGTGCAGCTGGAACGCCCGCTCACCCGCGAGGACGCCGCTGCCGGTCTTCTTCGTCTCGTTCGCCGCCAGATCGAAGATGGACGTCCCGGTGCGCAGGGTCGCCAGGAACGACGCCTCCTCGGCGGTGGCCACCGAGTCGATGCGCACCCGGTCGGTGACGAGCTCGGGATACTGCGGGCCCATCGCCTCGATCGTGGCCGCGACCATCTCAGGCATGGTCGCGTCCGGTGCGCCGAGCAGGCGCATGTTGCGGATCGCGCGACGCATCATCCGGCGCAGCACGTAGCTGCGCCCCTCGTTGCCGGGCAGCACGCCGTCGCCGATGAGCATCACCGAGGTGCGCACATGATCGGCTACTACCCGCAATGACACATCCGAGGACGGCTCGGCGCCGTAGCGGGCACCGGTGAGCTCCGCGGCCCGGTCGAGGATCAGCCGGGAGGTGTCGATCTCGTAGAGGTTGTCGACGCCCTGGAGCACCGCGGCGAGACGCTCCAGGCCGAGGCCGGTGTCGATGTTCTTCGATGGAAGATCGCCGAGGATCGGGTAGTCCTTCTTGGAGGACCCCTCACCGCGGATGTACTGCATGAAAACCAGGTTCCAGAGCTCCAGGTAACGCTCGCCGTTCACGGCGGGGCCCCCGTCGATCCCGAACGCCGGCCCGCGATCATAGTTGATCTCTGAACACGGTCCACACGGACCCGGCACGCCCATCGACCAGAAGTTGTCCTCCATACCGAGGCGTTGGATGCGCTCGGCGGGCACCCCCACCGTCGACCGCCAGATCTCGGCGGTCTCGTCGTCGTCGAGGTAGACGGTCACCCACAACCGGCTGTCGTCCAGCCCGTAGCCGCCCGCGGCCACCGGCGTGGTGAGCAGTTCCCAGGCCAGCGGGACAACGGTCTGCTTGAAGTAGTCGCCGAAGGAGAAATTCCCGCACATCTGGAAGAAGGAACCGTGCCGGGTGGTCCGGCCGACCTCTTCGATGTCGGTGGTCCGCACGCATTTCTGGATGCTGGCCGCGCGGGTGTAGGGCGGGCGGACCTCGCCGAGGAAGTACGGCTTGAAGGGAACCATTCCCGCGTTCACGAGCAACAGTGTGGGGTCGTCCGCGATGAGGGACGCCGACGGCACGACCGTGTGCCCGCGCTCGGCGAAGTAGCGGAGCCAACGGCTCGCAATCTCAGCGGACCTCATCACAAGCCTTTCTCACCGATCGACCGACGATCCCGGTCCATCGTAGCCAGCCGGCACCCGTCATCGGCGCACCAGTCCATCGGCGAGATTCAACATCTGCGCGGTCCGGGCGAGAACCACGCTCAGCCGCGAAGCCTCGGCTACCGCATCCTCAATGCCGACCAGTCGTCCGATCGCACCGCAGGTGGGCGTGCGGGCGGCCCGCTGGCGGAACCGCTCGAGCGCGGTCCGCGCGGTGTCAATCGAGCCACGGACCCCGGCCAGTCGCGCCGACAGTCCGCTCCCGGTGCCGGCTTTCCCGGCGCCGGCCGGGACAGCCGGCAGGAGAGCGGCGCCGACCGTGGCAACGGCCGGCAGACCGACCACGGCGAGATCGTCGACCGCGACCGCTAACGAACGTGTCGTTCGGACCGAACAGCCGACCAGAGGCACCCGCCCAGCCACCGCGAAAACCGGACCCCCGGTCAGACGTCTGGCCGCCGTCGTCTCGCGGGCGATCGCGTCAGCCGTCTGACGGAGTTGGTCGGCGGAAGGTCCGCGGCCGGCGGAAAGCCCGCGTTCGAGCTGGCCGAGCTCGGTCTGGGCGACCCGCAGGTGTGCTTGCGCCAGCCGGCCGCGGACCACTGTCCAGGCGGTAGCCGCGACGGTCAGCAGCGCCACCACCGCGGCCGCGACGACCAGTGCCCGACGCCCCGGGGAGCACCGACCCCAGCGGGACGACCGCCGGCGGCTCGTCCCGGTGCTCGGCCCGGGTTTCATCAGTAGCGCTTGCGCCGGTGGGTCCCGGCCGTCTTCGCGTCGAGCGCCAACGGGGTCGTCAGGTCGGCGGGATCATCCTCCGAGTCCTCGACGAGCCGATCGACGCCCCGGTCGGGCTCGTCGATCGGCTCGCGCTGGGTGGCGATCGCGATGCCCTCGCCGTCGCCTGCCGCGGGTGTCTCCGGGTCGAGCAGGCCCTGGCCGGCAGTGCCGTCGCGGCCCTGTCGCCGAGCCAACCCCGTCCTGATCTGGAAGTACCCGTTGTAGGAGGGATAGCCGTAGTACATGCCCTCCATTTCCCTGGCGGGAATCATGTTGAGCACGACCCCCAGCACCCGTGCATCCACCGTCCGTAGGACATCGGCGGCCCTGGCCAGCTGCTCACGCCGGGTCTTCCCGCTTCGGACGACCAGCAGAGTGCCGTCGACCTGCGCGGCGAGCACGGCCGCATCGGTGACCGGAAGCAGCGGCGGAGTGTCGATGAGCACGACGTCGAAGCGTCCGGACAACTCGCGCAGCACCTCGCCCATGCCGCGGGACCCCAACAGCTCGCTGGGGTTGGGTGGCAACGGCCCGCTGGGCAGGACCTCCAGCCGGCCGCCGTCGTCACCCCACGGCAGCAGCACCTCATCAAGGTCAGCGGCACCGATCAGCACGGACGTGAGACCGGCTGCGGTCTCGATCCCGAGGTACTCCCCGAACGAGGGTCTGCGCAGGTCCGCCTCGACCAGCACCACCCTGGCCCCAGCCTGGGCGAGGGCGATGGCCAGGTTACATGTAGTCGCCGTCTTGCCCTCCGCGGACATCGAGCTGGAGACCATGATCATTCGAGGCGGTGTGTCCACGTCGACGAACCGCAGGTTCGTCCGAAGGTGGCGAAATGCCTCCGATCGCGCCGACTGTGCGTCCAGTGCCCCCATCAGGGGATAGCGGGCACCTGCGGAGTCGAACGGGACCGCACCGAGGGTTACCAGTCCAGTCGCCGTGGTGACGTCGGTGTCGGTCCGGACACTTGTGTCAAGCCGCTGACGGGCCACGGCCGCACCGGCGCTCACGAGCAGGCCCAGCACAGCGCCCAGCGAAACGGCACGGGCGGGCCTGGGCGCCACGGGTGTGCTCGGCAGCTTCGCGGTCTCCCACACGCTCACCCGCACCGACGGGATTCGGTCCGGAGCCGGCGTCTCGATCTCCGCGACGGCATCGGAGAACACCTGACCGACCGCCGTCGCGATCATCTGGGCACGCCGGGGATCGCCGTCGGTCACGACAGTCCGCAACAACACCGTGTCCGGAACGGCGGTGGCCTTGATATGAGCCCGCAGGACCTGCGGCGAGAGGTCGAGTCCGAGCTTTGCCACCACCCCGGCGGCGATGCGGTCGCTGGCCACGAGATCGACATAGGACTTCACCCGTTGCTGGGACAGCAAGCCGCCCTGGTAGGCCGATGCCGCACTGTCGCCGCCGTTCGACGACACCACCAGGGTCTCCGTGGCGGCGTAGACCTTGGCCTCCCGCCAGGTGACGGCCGCGGCGACCAGCGCACCGAGCGTGACGCAGACGATCAGAAGCGGCCAACTCCGGCGGAGCGCTCTGACGTAGTCCCGAAGTTCCACCAACAGACCTGTCCTCTCCGGGCAAAGCATCTCAGTAATCACAGCACCACGCTGCGCGACCAACATACTCGTTTCGCATCCACGTACTTACCATCAGTAGTTGTTACGCCGTCGAGTCAGGCAGAAACGGAAGGTTGTTGCCTGCTGAGGGCTCCGATGGTGCCGGGCGCCACCCGACTGTCCCGGCCTCCTAGGCCGGAGCCGCCACCGACATGACCTTGATGACCGCGTCGGATGCGTCGGAGATGTCGGACGGGTCGAGGGTCGGATGCACGAGGAGGGCGATCGCCGTGCGGCCCAGCTCCCGGGCCACTGGCAGGGGGGCCGCGGGACGCCACTGCACGGGCACGGCCGCCTCCTGGTAGACCTCCCCGCGGCAACCGGTGAAGCAGGGGATGCCCTCCGCCCGCACGGCCGCCACGACCCGGTTCCGGCTCCAGCCCTCGCGAAGCAGGTCAGCCCGGACGAACGCGTACCAGCGGTAGTAGGCATGGCCGATGTGCGGGGGCGGTGCGGGTAGCCGCAACGCCGTGACGTCGCGTAGCCGAAGGGTGAGCAGCATGGCGTTGTCCCGGCGCCGCTCGACCGCCTCCGGCAGGTGCGCAAGTCCGGTCCGGCCTACCGCTGCGGCCAGTTCGTGGATGCGGGCATTGGTTCCGAAGCTGTCGTGGACGAGACCGGGACCGCCGCCCCGTCCCCAACCGCGATCATCGGGCTCGTCACCGCTGAGGTCGTATTCCTGCAGGCCGTCCGGGGCCGGCTCCGGGCCGGCGGTCATGACCGTGAACCGTCTGCCGTGGTCCTTGTAGGACCAGGCGGCTCGGTAGTACGCCGCATTGTCGGTCGTGACCATGCCGCCTTCACCGGCGGTACTCAAAATACTGTCATGCCCGAATGACCACACGCTGATGTCGCCCAGCGTTCCGACCGGTCGACCACGCAGCGTGGCACCATGTGCCTGAGCGCAGTCCTCGATGACCACAAAACCTCGGGTTGCCGCCACGTCCCGCAGCGCATCCACGTCCACCGGCCAACCGGCAAGGTGAACGGCGACAACAGCGCGGGTCCGCTCGGTGAGGACCCGGCGGACGCCGTCAACGGTGATCGTCTGTGATTCACGGTCCACATCGGCGAAGACCGGACGGGCACCGAGAGCGGCAACGCAGCTGACCGACGCGATGGCCGATCGCGCCGGCACCACCACCTCATCACCCGGCCCGATCCCGACGACCCGCAGAGCGATCTCCAGCGCGATGGTGCCGTTGGCCACGGCCACCCCGTGACAAGCGCCCACTGCGTCGGCGAACTCACGCTCGAAGCGCCGTCCTTCGCGGCCCGTCCAGTAGCTGACGTCACCCCGGCGCATGACAGCCGTGGCCGCGGCGATCTCATCGGGACGGAAGACGGGCCATGGCGGATACGGCCGGTCACGAACTGGTCGTCCACCGTCGAGGGCTAGCCGGGACCTCGCCAAAATGCCAATAACGTCACTCCTAGTTTCTAGTATATCTCCCTTAGTAATATCACAGCGCATGCGTCCACAGGGGCATCGAAAGGTGTCCAGTTGGAATCATCCGTCCCGCGAGTCATCGGGCAGCCGGCGGCGATGCATGAGACCGTCATCGCTTCACCTCCGCACTGGACAACGGTGTCGGCACGCGGGAGGCCGGAAGTTTGAACAGATCCACACATATGATCATCCGACGCAGGAGAATGGGCAGGTGAACGCTCAGTGGAAATCGTGGACCCGGGTGCGCGGCACGACCTGGCGGACGGAGTTACGCGGTACCACCACGCTCACCCTGTTCATGGTCACGGTCGTCGTGGCCATGGTGCTGGCCGACTGCGGCGGTACCACGTCCCGATCATCGGCTCGGGTCCCGCCCGATCTGGTCCCCCTCTTTCAGGAGGCCGCAGCCGTCTACGGTGTGCTCACCGCTGCGCAGCTCGCGGGTCAGGCACGGGTGGAAAGCAAGTTCAACCGCTTGGCGGTGTCCAGCGCCGGGGCTCAGGGTCTCATGCAGTTCCTGCCCGAAACCTGGAAGCAGTTCGGCGTCGACGGCAACGCCGACGGCATCGCGAATCCGCTGGATCCCGCGGACGCCATCCCGTCCGCCGCGCGCTATGAGGCGCATCTGGCCGACCTCGTGCAGAAACTGCCCGGCGACCGCGTGTCATTGATCCTCGCCGCTTACAACGCAGGGCCGCGGGCCGTCCGGGACGCCGGCGGAGTCCCCGATTTCGGAGAGACCCGGGCGTACGTCGCGAACGTCCACAACTGGGCCAGCCGCTTCAACGACCAGTTCTAGGACGATGTGCACGATCACGCGGTCCCACCACATTCCCGCAGTCGTGGTTCCATCGTGTTGGAGCAGGATTACCGGAGGCTGGATGTTCCTGGATCGTTGATGGAGGGCCGAAGGCGGCGCGATGATGTTCGTTCGGCGCCGCCGGAGGCTGGATGTTCCTGGATCGTTGATGGAGGGCCGAAGGCGGCGCGATGATGTTCGTTCGGCGCCGCCGGAGGCTGGATGTTCCTGGATCGTTGATGGAGGAGACATGTTCGACGGTGGTGAGCGGTGACGCAACCGACGACGGGCAACGACGCTCCTTCGGCCAGGAGCGTGGCCGTCGGAGCCCTGCCCGAGCAACCGGGCGCTCCCACGGCGGCCGAAGAGGTCATCCGACGGATCGAACGGTCCAGCGGCATGCTGGCGAGCCGGGCCGTGGTGCGCATGCACGATGTCCTGCCCTGGTTTGCGAACATGTCGGCGCGCCACCGGGCCGACATCCAGCTGGTGGTACAGGCGGGAATCTCGTCCTTCGTGGAATGGTGCCGGCGACCCGAACACGCCCGGGAGCTGTCCGGGGACGTCTTCCGGGTCGCCCCCCGCGATCTCGTCCGAGCGGTCACCTTCCGTCGCCTGGTCGACCTCGTGCGGGTGGCGGTCGAGGCGATCGAAGCCGAGGTGCCAGCCCTTGCCGGCCCCGACCACGAGCAGCGGCTGCTGGCCGATGTGCTGCGTTACTCCCGCGACATCGCCTTCGCCGGTGCAGTCGTCTACGCCCGCGCGGCTGAGGAGCGCGGCGCCTGGGATGCGCGGTTGGAGGCGCTCGTCGTCGACCATGTCGTGCGGGGAGAGGTCGAACGGGCGCTGCCCTCGCGCGCGGCGGCGCTGGGATGGCGCAATCCGCCCGCGGTCGCAGTGATCATCGGGGACGCCCCGGACCACTCCCCCGAGGTCGTCGTCGACGAGGTCCACCGGCTCGGACGCGGAGCGGGGCTGGAGGTGCTCACCGGTGTCCACCACGAACGCCTGGTGGTCATAGTCGGTGGCGACTTCGCCTGCGACCAGGCGTCGCGGTCGGTCCGCAGCGGCGGCCAGGCCCAACGCGCCCTGCTCGACGCCGCCGAAGCCCTGCTGCCCGCATGTGGACCGGGTCCGGTTGTCATCGGCCCGATCGCCGCCGATCTGGCCGCGGCGGCATCCTCGGCGCACGCGGCGCTGGCCGCCGCCGACGTCGTCGCAGCGTGGCCGGCCGCTCCCCGGCCGGTGACGGCACAGGCGCTCCTGCCCGAACGTGCCCTGGCCGGCGATACCGGAGCACGCCGCGCGCTGGTGGATGAGGTCTACATTCCGCTGCGCGAAGCCGGAGCGCCGCTGCTGGCGACGGCCGGCGCCTACCTCGACTTCGGCGCTTCGCTGGAGGCCACGGCGCGCGCGCTCTACCTCCATCCCAACACGGTCCGTTACCGGCTTCGTAAGGCCGCCGACGTGTGCGGGCTTGATCCGACCGACCACCGCGAACGGTTCACCCTGCACATCGCGCTCATCCTGGGTCGACTCACCGCAACCTGACCGCCGCAATGACTGCCTGGGTGGCCGGGACTGCGGGCCCGGCGCGCCGGCCAGAAGATCTAAAACAGGCGCTCACACCGGACGTGTTACCGCCGATTGTCGCCCGTGTCACAAGATTCCGCTCCAGCAGGTGGATGCGGAACAAACATGTGCGACGACCGGATCGTCTTGTAGAGAACCCACAATGAGCCGCCGGTACAACGGTGAGTGCCCGCCAGCGACAGACACCGGCCGGGAAGGGTTAGGTAGTCCGGTGCTCGCTATCCTCGCGCCCGGTCAAGGTGCCCAGACTCCAGGTCAACTGCAACCCTGGCTCGAGATCGGCGGGGTTGACACGCGATTGCGATGGTGGTCCGAGGCGGTCGGAATCGACCTTGTCGACGTCGGCTGCCACGCATCCGCGGACACAATCCGAGACACGGCGCTCGCTCAGCCACTGATCGTCGCGACCGGTCTGGTCGCAGCCGAGCAGCTGCCTGCGATCAGCCCGGGACATGTCGTCGTCGCCGGCCACAGCGTGGGTGAGATCACGGCTTCGGTCCTGGCCGGCACGCTGGACGCCGAAAGCGCGCTCGTGTTCGTCGCGCTGCGCGGACGCGCGATGGCGCAGGCCGCAGGGCGTGTCGCCACCGGTATGACCGCTGTCCTCGGCGGCGAGCCGGACGTCGTCATCGAACATCTTGAACGACTGGGTCTGACGGCCGCGAACCGCAACGGTGCGGGCCAGATCGTGGCTGCCGGCACGGTCGAGGCGCTGGCCACCCTCGCCGACAACCCGCCGCCCCGGACCCGACTGCGGTCACTGTCGGTTGCCGGCGCCTTTCACACCCACTTCATGGAGCCTGCCCGCGAGCGCCTCGCGGTGGTCGCACCGGGTCTGCGCCCGCGGACACCCGCGCTACCGCAGGTGTCCAACGCGGATGGCGCCGTCATCCGCACCGGACCGGATCTGGTCGCCCGGCTGGTGGACCAGGTGGCAGCCCCGGTCCGGTGGGACCTGTGTCTGGCACAGCTTCGTGATCTCGGGGTGACCGCCGTCCTGGAACTCCCGCCCGCCGGCACGTTGGCGGGAATCGCCAAAAGGGAGTTCCCCGGCGTACGAGTCGTCGCCGTGAAGACCCCCGACGACCTGCCCGCCGCCCGGGAGCTGGTCGCCGAGTACCACAGCCCGCCGCCCGGCACCGATCGGGCCGACACCGGACTCGTCGGAGCACTGCGATGACCGGGTCCCGGCTGATGGGGCTGGGAACATACCGTCCCGCACGCGTGGTGACCAACGACGATCTCGCCAGGCGGGTGGCCACGTCGGACGAGTGGGTACGCACGCGGACCGGTATCGCCACCCGGCGCATCGCGGACCCCGACGAGACCATCGTGTCCATGGGGACCATGGCCGCGGAGAAGGCACTGGCCGCGGCCGGCATCGACGCCGCCGACCTCGACATGGTGCTGCTCGCGACCTGCACGAATCCGTCCCAGATCCCTGGTTCCGGGCCACAGATCGCCCACCGCCTCGGCGCCGGGCGGGCGGGCGCCCTCGACCTCAACGCCGGTTGCGCCGGATTCTCGTACGCCTTGTCGATGGCGTCGGACATGGTTCGGGCCGGCAGCGCCAGACACGTCCTGGTCGTCGCGGCCGAACGGCTGTCGGACTACACCGACTGGGACGACCGCACGACCTGCATCCTGCTTGCCGACGGTGCGGGTGCAGCGGTCGTCGGACCCGCACCGACGCGGGACATCGGGCCGGCCGTGTGGGGCCATGACGGCGGGAAGGCGGGTGCCATTCGCGTTCCGGGGTATGGTGACAACCTGTTTCGGATGGAAGGTCAGACGGTATTCCGTTGGGCCATCGCGTTGACACCGACAATCCGGCGTGCCTGCGAACTGGCCGGTTTCACACCCGCCGAACTCGCCGCTGTCATCCCGCATCAGGCCAATCTCCGGATAATCGATGCGCTGGTAAGCGGTATCGGCGCCACGAACGCCGTCATCGCCCGCGATGTCGTTGATGCCGGCAACACCTCGGCCGCCAGCATTCCCCTCGCGTTCAGTCGGATTCTCGACGGTGGGGAACTACAGCCGGGTGATCCTGTTCTCCTGTTCGGCTTCGGCGCCGGCCTGACCTACTGCGGTCAGGTCGTCCGCTGCCCATAGGATTCCCCGAAAGCACCGCCCGACACGCTGACGTACCGGGCTAAACCAAGAAAGAGGCGCACATGTCGCAGTCCGAGATCCTGGCAGGACTCGCCGCGATTCTCGAGGAGGTCGCCGGGGTCGACCCGGCCGACGCCACCGCGGACAAGACCTTCATCGACGACCTCGACGTGGACTCACTGTCCATGGTCGAGGTCGTGGTCGCGGCCGAGGAGAAATTCGGCGTGAAGATCCCCGACGAGGACGTCAAGAGCCTCAAGACCGTTGG